>CAYRMJ010000063.1:0-7773 GCA_964425415.1 uncultured Thermoplasmata archaeon
ATCTGGACTTCAACGATTTGAAGACCATAATGAAGGGCGGCGGCGTTGCGATGATTGGCTTAGGTGAGAGCGAGGGAAGCGGAGAGGACAGAGTGATGGAAGCAATGGAAGAGGCTATCAACTCACCTTTGCTTCAGGTGGACATATCCACCGCAACAGGTGTGTTGGTGAACGTGGTGGGCGGGCCAGATATGACAATAAGCGAAGCTGAAAAAGCGGTTGAAGAGCTACACAAGAAAACGCAGAAAGGCTCTCGTATAATATGGGGCTGCGCCGTGGACCCAACCTACGATCGTCGCATCTCTGTGCTGGTGGTGGCAACAGGTGTGCGCAGCAAGCAGATTTTGGGCAAAGTGACCGCGGAAGAACTCAAGAAGCAGTACGGTGTGGATGTTATCCGATGAGTTCATAAAGAGAAGAGATGCAGAAATATCTGCACTTCGCAATCTAAAAAACACATTTTTTCTTTTAGGCTCATTGCAGCTTGCGGTTTTCGTGATCACTGCCATAACCTTTTTTTCCTCATTGGCCAGCCTATATTTCAAAGCTCCCAACGAGGGAGATTCCCAAATAGCCACCATATCATTTTCGCTGGTATTTAATACACTTTACGCCGTATTCATATTTGCTTTTGCACTTAGAGTTCAGAATGTAACCATGGATATGTGGCAGTTCGCACCCGAATCAGCGTACGTTCGCTATGGTGCGTTTCTACTTATCATATATGCCATTGTAGCTGAGGCCGTAAATGTAACACTTGAGTTTAATCCTGCCATGAATTTTATTGCAATGACAGGAATAGGTGTGTTTAATTTCATAGCCATTCTCCTTATTGCCATCGGAATATGGAAGCTGGGAAACAGGTACGGGTCATCAAGCTTGAAGCTATCAGGATTGTTGTTTCTGTTTTTGAATTTCATAGGCACTTTTTTGGTGTATAGAGCATTCAACGATGCTGAAAGAAAAATTATGAAAAGAGTGCCTCCGCCACCCCCACCACCATGGATATGGGAAAATTTATAAGATTGGTGCAAATCCCCAGCACATGGAAGAAGTGATTCTCAGAGTTGCAGAGGCCATGCCCATGGATGTTGGTCTTGGCAGAGCAAGATTGGATACATCAACCAGACTGTCTCTCGGGGTGGATGTGGGAGACTATGTGGAAATTGAAGGCTCGCGTAAGACTGCTGCCCGCGTGTTCAGGGCCAAGCAGGAGGATGAGGGCAGAGGCATAATACGAATTGATGGATACATCCGAAGAAACGCAAAGGTCACAATAAGTGATAAGGTGCGAGTTCGCAAAGCCATGGCAATGGAGGCCGAGAAAATCATTTTAGCACCGCTCATTGGAAAGAATCAGAGATTGAGATTTGGTGAGGGAATTGGAGAGTTCATAAGAAGGGGTATGAGCAAGAGGCCCATGATTGAGGGCGACGAGGTCGTGGTTCCGAATCTAACGCTCTCAGGCCGCACAGGATTGCTTTTCAAAGTGGTGAAAACCATACCCTCAAAGAAGGTTGTTTACATAGGAGAGACGACTGAGGTGGTAATAAAGGAGGAAGCTCCTGCAGAGTTTGAAGAGAGTCTGGAGCACATATCATACGAGGATATTGGAGGTCTTGATGAAGAGCTACAGAAAGTTAGAGAGATGATTGAACTTCCATTAAAGCATCCTGAGCTGTTTGAGAGGCTGGGCATAGATCCTCCAAAGGGGGTGATTCTTCACGGCCCGCCGGGAACTGGCAAGACTCTTATTGCGAGAGCGGTTGCCAACGAGAGCAACGCGGCATTCTTCGTCATAAACGGACCGGAGATAATGAGCAAGTTCTACGGCCAGAGTGAGCAGAGATTGAGGGAAATATTTCAGGATGCTCAAAAAAGCGCACCCAGCATAATATTCATTGACGAGATTGATTCCATTGCACCCAAGAGAGAGGAGGTCAGCGGAGAGGTGGAGAGAAGAGTGGTGGCTCAGCTCTTAACATTAATGGACGGATTGAGAAAAAGGGGCCATGTGATAGTTATAGGTGCCACGAACAGAATTGATGCACTTGACCCAGCACTCAGAAGACCGGGACGGTTTGACAGAGAGGTGGAAATTGGCATACCGGACAAGAAGGGCAGAAAGGACATAATTCAAATTCACACCCGTGGAATGCCCATTGAAGGAGACGAAAAAGAGAGAGAAAAGTTAGTGGACGAGCTCGCAGAGATGACACACGGCTATGTGGGAGCAGATCTGGCGGCACTGGCAAGGGAGGCAGCGATGAACGCCCTGAGAAGGTACCTGCCTGATATTGATCTGGACAAACCCGTACCCACGCACATTTTGGAGAACATGAAGGTCACGCGCGATGATTTCATGAACGCTTTGCGCAAAATAGAGCCCACAGTGCTTCGCGAGGTTATGATTGAGATTCCATCTGTTAAATGGGAAGATATAGGAGACCTTGAAGAGGTAAAAGAGGTTCTCAAGGAAGCGGTGGAATTGCCAATAAAAGAGCCTGAGAAATTTGAGAAAATGGGCATAAGACCGCCCAGAGGCATACTGCTCTATGGACCGCCCGGAACAGGCAAAACTCTCTTAGCGAAGGCTGCAGCAACTGAAAGCAGTGCAAATTTCATAAGTATAAGAGGTCCGGAAATAATGAGCAAGTGGGTGGGCGAGAGCGAGAAGGCCATACGAAAAATATTCAAAAAGGCTCGGCAATCTGCACCATGCATAGTATTTCTTGATGAAATTGATTCAATTGCGCCTAAAAGGGGCTCATCGGTATCAGGGGTGACTGAGAGAATAGTGAATCAGCTTCTCACCTCCATGGACGGAATAACATCCCTTGGGGGTGTGATAGTCATCGCTGCCACCAATCGCCCAGACATAGTGGATCCTGCGCTGTTGAGGCCGGGACGATTTGACCGCCTTCTTTTAGTTCCGCCGCCGAACGAAGAAGGAAGGAGAAGGATCTTTGAGGTGCATACTAGGAAAATGCCTCTTGAGGATGTTGATTTGGGTGTTTTGGCAAGAAAAACACACGGATACACAGGAGCAGATATTGAGAACCTGTGCCGAGAAGCTGGTATGGCAGCCATTCGTGATAACTCAGAGAAGGTGAAAATGAAGCATTTTGAAGAGGCTTTAAATGTGGTTAAGCCTTCTCTGGATGAGGAAACTATAAAATACTACGAAAGTATTGGGTTAGAATTGAGCAAGAGCCTCCGAAAGAAGAAGGAGGACCTCAACTACTACTCGTGAGGTGAGGCAGGATGAAAAAGTTTGTAACGGAATTGAGAGGCAAAACTGCCATGACGGATGACGGTGTGATTCTGGGAACGATAGATAACTTTGTGATTGACACGGAGACAGGAGATATAAAGCATGTGCTCGTAGTTCCCGCCGAGGATTTGGAGACGAGAGAGTTTCAGAAGGACGCACAGGGCAGGCTCATACTGCCATTTGAGACCATGCGCTCTGTGCGAGACGTCGTGGTAATGACTCTGAAAAGGTAAGCTCAGCGATATCGCAGAAGAGCGGCAATGCCACCAAAGGCTGTGGCGAATATTTTACCCTCTTCACTTTCATCTGATATGAGTTCCACTTTAGTTCCATTTTCTTCCGCTATTTCGTAGTACTCTTCAATCAGGTCCTTCTTTTCAACGATTTCCATCAAAACATCGCATTCAGGGCATTTTTTGTCGGGTATGTTGCCCTTCACCGTCTCCACAATTTCCTTGCCGCACTGAGGACAGCGCCACTTTACACGATACTTTCTCAATCCATCAGAGATGAGAAGAATGTCAACCGCGCCTCTTTCAAGAGCCTCACGGACCTCTCTCTCTCCATAGATGGCTAGCCCACCATCAGGCTTCCGAACTTCTCTGAAAAATCTACCCAGCAGCTTTCTCTCTTTAAAGAGCTCCAGCTGTTGCAAAGTTTCAGATGCTTTATTCACCAATTCATGAAGTCCATACTCATCAGTGTAGCCTGTGTCAAATAAATCTATGATTTTCTTCTTCAGCTCGTGATGCAGGTAATCGCCCTTCACAAAGAACTCTTTTGTGCTGCCCGGGCCGCCAACCAGTATGCCCTCCAACTTCTCATTCAAAAACACTTCGTTGGCTTTATCACCCACTCTCTTGAAAAACTCATGAACCGCCTGCTCAATCAATCTCTCAAATCTTCTGGATGACTGGCCACCCTGATGATGTTTGCTTGGAACCATGCTCTCAATGTGCTTCACAGGCACAACTCGCGTGCCTTTCAAAAGCCCAATCGTGGCTTCCTTTCTGTCAATGACCAACAATCCATACACGTCCTTGTCACCCAGCATGGACTTGAGCGGGTCAAGATAAAAGCGAGAATCACAACGGTAAACGAAGGATTGCACAGGCTCCGGAGGCTCCAAAATGTGTGAGACCATCTCCGTCTGGTCTCCCCGCTTCTGCACGTGCCCTACAAACACAACTAACCCGTTGGGTGGGGGCATTTTGAAGTACTTCAACCTTGACATTATACTCTCAATGGCACTCATCACATTCTTTCGCGTTGTTTTGCTCTTTATGTTTGAGGATGTTCCATATTCATCTCTCAAATAAGCGATGACATCGGAAATGGGCCGTTTAGGCGGAATGTAAACGGATATGAGCTCAGTTCCCCTACCTTGGTACTTCTCAAGCTCTTCAATGGCGCGTCTGAACTCATATCTCTTCCTGTCTTCGTCCATTTTTCACACCTGCATCGGTGAATTTGTTTTATTAAATAAAGATTAGCCTCTCTTCTTCATAAAATTCCCAATTTTCTCAGCTTCTCATCAGTTGGCACACCGTCCTTCCACTCTCTAAACTCGTAGTACTGCCTGAGCATATCCTCAAATATGTCCCGAGATAGAGAATTTTCTCCAGAGAATATCTTCTCCGGAAGCGTGTCGTCCTTCGCCGAGAATCCTGCGCGAACATTGAACAGCCTCTCCAAATTGTAGATCCTCTCGCCGGCGCGAAGTATGTCCTCCGCCCTGTACTCCACTCCCGTAGCTGCACTCAGCAATTTTCCATATTCAACTTCGGTCATTGCGAAAGAGGTAAATTTGCATAGGATTAGCGAATCAATCGCCGCACTGAGATTCTGGAATATCACCACAAGCCCTGCCTTTCCCTCCGGGCTGAGGCGATGAATGAGCTTCGGCTTTCCAATTATCTCAGGTGCCACCATGTAAGCGCGGAGATGACAGCCGCCGCGATTGCTCGTTGCATAGCTCAACGCCTGCCCGTAGAGGCCACGGGGGTCGTATCCGGGAAGCTCCAAGCCCTTTATGTCCGTTCTCTTATTCTCGGCGCCGTATTTTCTTGCGATTCTCATTGAACCCAATTTTAGGTCCTCATGCTCAACCATCTCATTCACTCTTTCCAGATAATTTTCTCCCCTGAGCTCCTTCCACATGGCAACTGTGGCACCGGTGGTTATCGTGTCCATCCCAAGAAGATTGCACTCGTGATTCGCATTCACGATTTTCTCGTAATCTCCATTCTCAATGTTAGGGCCAAATGCCCATATCGTTTCGTACTCCGGCAGTTCAATGTTCCTCTTCGCATCCCACTTCTTGCACTTTATCGGGCAGCCCCAGCACCCCTCACTTCGGATATCGTGGTTATTGATTATGTAATCCCCCGAGAGTTGCTCTCCACCATCGTAATGCACGCGGTTGAAGTTATCGGTGGGCATGACATTCAGGTAATTCACGATGTCGTAGAGCATTGCAGTTCCAAAAACTCTCAATCCTTTATTTATTGGAGGTGAGGCCTCCAGAAGGCGCACCATCTCCTTCATCGCCTCCTTGTACCTCTCCACATCCGCAACGGTGGGTTTTTTAGTGCCGTGAATCACAATGGCCTTGAGATTCTTTGAGCCCATTATCGCTCCAAGCCCACCGCGACCGAGAGCATGCGTGCCATCGTTCATTATCGCCGCGTAGAGAACTTTCTTCTCCCCTGCGGGACCAATTGCAGCCACGCTTCCAAACTTTTGAAGTTCTCTGGTGGTTCTTTCTACATCTTCGCCCCAGAGATTCGTTGATTCTACCTGCACCTCATTATCATCAATCTTAATGATCACCGGCTTCTCCGCCCTTCCCTCAATGACCAATGCATCGTAGCCAGCGTACTTCATTTCCTTTCCCCAGTTCCCTCCTGAGTTGGAATCAAGAATCGTGCCCGTGAGCGGGGATTTGGAGACGGCGGCATGCCTCCCAGACATGGGCGCAATGCCCGTCAGAGGCCCTGTGGTGAAAATAAGGGGATTCTCCTCGCTGAACGGGTCAATTTCAGGATTTACTGAATCGTAGTAGAGGCGCACCCCCAGTCCGCGCCCCCCTATGTAATCTTTGAGAATTTTCGGAGGAATAGCGTTCTCTTTCACAGAACCGTCGCTTAAATTCACACTCAGAACTTTGCCAGTCCAGCCAAACATGGATGGCCATAGGCAATCCAATATAAATACTGCACGAGCCTCACGATTTCCTCTTCTTCACATGGTACGAATGAGGAATGAAAGGATTGGTCTTCGCTTCATACACGAAGATGTGTGGATAGTTATCACGAAGATAATGAACATAATTTAACCACTCGTAAGATAGAAGCCTATACATTTTTTCCAAATCGCCCTTGATGTCATCTCTGTCCTCCTCAGAAAGATTATCAAAATTTATCACTCTTCTAAGTTCCTCAGTCACATGAAGCACATTCCACAAGAGATCTGTGAAGGTTTCGTGTTCAACCAGCATGGGATTGTCAAGCAGATTTACAGCAAATTCTTTGTTTTCAAGCAGAAACTTGCGCAACTCATAGAGATTGATTTTTGAAAAATTGATTTCAAATTTGCGAGTGTTCATAATTTCTTTGAGTCTTTCAAAATCCTCATTCTCAAAATTCTCCACATGCAAAATCTCGGTGGCTATGTCTTCTATGTTTTTATCGTACTTTGAAAGGTAACGAAGCAGGTCCTTGCCTATCTCTGCGAAGAAAGTTCCAATTACTATGTTCAGCTTCTCCATCTTCTCCCTGCGCTCACGCATCGTCATGAGGCTGTTCAAAATGACCGTGACGAGAAGCACGGATATGGGCAGAAACCCGAGTTGTGCCAGCAGATACTTTTCAATGAAGGTCGTATCGTGAAGGGTTAGGTAATTGATTACATAAAAAAAGACCGATGTTAGAAGCAGTACTACACTGATTTTAATTTCCCATTTCATTTTGCTCACGGAATTAAGATACGCTGCGCCTCCTTTTTCACCCGCTCCACATAATCTTTCTTTGTAACTATCATCATTCCCCAATCCTGCACACGGCGCAGCTGCAGAGCCTTAGCAAGCGGCGAGTATCTTGAAAGTTCATGAATCTCTCCGTGGTCAACTATCTTCACATTCGTTTTGTTCAACCTTGGCTCTGAGAGCTTTGCAATGTTGTCAGGAATGTCCATAAGCACATATCGTGAATCCAAACCTGCAGCCTCCGCAATCTCTCTCTCAATTCTTCTCCTTCTCTTCAAATCCACATACTGTGCAAGCTCCTCAACCAGCTCTGGCTTGCTCTGTATTTCCTCCGTGCTCATAACGAGAGCCTTCTTGAACAACCTCCGGTACTTTAAGCGCAGGGCAATTTCCTTTGCATAACCTCCGCTGTTCAGCAGCAATGATATGAGTTCAGAATCGTTGTACCTGTATATGTCAAGCCAGTTGTCCATGTCAATCTCCTCAACCGCACGGGAGAGCATCAGTTCCCCGA
>CAYRMJ010000064.1:0-7741 GCA_964425415.1 uncultured Thermoplasmata archaeon
ACCAACGGCGTTACCTACTATTATTATGTCACCGCCGTGAATTCCGTCGGTGAGAGTGATAAGAGCAATGAGGTCAGTGCGACTCCGCAGGCATCGGGCATACACTCAAAGAAGATCCTCTTCGTGGATGACGATGAGGGTAGTACATACAGCGATTATGTCAAGCAGGCTCTGAGCGATGCTGGATTCACATACGATGTGTGGGACGTGTATCAGATAGGTTATTCTCCAACCTACGACGATATGAAAGATTACGGTGTGGTAATTTGGACCACTGGATACGCATATCAGAACACCATAACCCAAGAGGATCAGGCAAATCTAATCAAGTATCTCAACTCTGGTGGAAGACTATACTTGACCTCGCAGGATGTGCTTTGGGACCTGAGCAATGGAAATGACGGACAGATAGACAACACCTTCGTCAATGATTACCTCGGAGTAACTGCTGTAGCCAATGATGTGAGCTACTCCAAGGTTTACGGTGTAAGTGGAAATCCAATAACTGGCTCTCTAGGAACTGTGTACTTTGATTACCCGTATGATAACTACGCTGATGAGATTTCAATAAGCTCTGGAGCGCAAGCGATATTCACAGATTCTAATGGAGCAGTAACAGGCGATATGTACAGCCATGGATCATACAAAGTTGTGTTCACAGCGTTCTCATTTGAGGCGGTGGAGAAGTATGATTCAAATACAGGTGCAACGCTGATGCAAAATATAGTGAACTGGCTTCTCTCCTAATTTTTTATTCTAAAACTTTTAATTTTATTTCTTTTCCATCTCTGTTGTATGCTTTCCAATTCTTTCCGTTAAAGGGATAGCCTGTTATTATGTGCACATCCCCTGTTTTTGAGAACATATTGAGATCTTCCTCCGATGGAATTGGATATCCAGATGGGTGCGAATGCACAGTGCCCACGATTGAAAAATCAATGGGCATCATTAGAAGATTGTAAATCACTGCACTACCTCCATTCAGTGTTCCGGGCAACAGAACTATTTCGTATATTACACCGTACTTAGCCCTCAAAAATGCGCCAAATTCGTTGGGATAAGAGGATTTTGAAGATTCTTCTATAAGCTGAAGCACATTTTTTCTTATTTTCCACATATTATCTCCCCAGCATAGCTCTGTTTTTGATCCTTCGGAACACGGATGTACTAAATCGTATGAATTCCGCGTAATTTTCAGATTTTTTTATTCTGACCATATCCCCCGGACTTAGGTCTACGTACTTCTGACCGTCCAAAACCAAAACATTGTTTCTATGTCCCATAGTTTCAACTTTTATCACACCTACAGGAAACACCACCGAACGAATCGTGTACTTGAACGGTGCAATGGGCACAACCATCAGACCTTCTACACTTGGATGAATAATAGTTCCACCAGCACTTAGAGCATAGGAAGTTGAACCCGTGGGTGTGGAAATGATTATACCATCAGCCCTCACTTCATCCATAAGCTCATCATTAAAGAACACTCTATAATTTCTTAATTTTGCGATGTCTGAGGTGTGTATTACCGCTTCATTTACGCATTCTCCAATCTTCACATCATTATGATATACGTCAATTTTCATTCTTCTATCAATTATGTACTTTCCCGTTTCTATTTTTTCTATTGCCTCTTTTATCTCAGAGGGTTCAATTTCAGTTAAGAATCCAAGCACACCCATGTTCACTCCCAAAATTCTGCCTTTTGCATGTTGCAAAGTTATCAGAATAGTGCCATCCCCACCCACTGTTATTATGACATCAGCCACAATTTCATCAAGCGGCACACCTATTCTTCCAGCTTTTTTAGCTGTTCTCTCCTCAATCACTGCGCCAATCTCATCGGCAATTTTAATTGCAAACTCAACGCAATCTTTTTTTTCAGGATTTGCTACCACTGCATATTTCATTGAAACACCTCCCTTATAACATCACTGGATATTGCAATCACATTCTTTCTTTCATTGAAGTCAAGACCCATATTAAGAGGGTTCATATTTTCATCAATAACCAGCCCTCCAGCTTCAGTTGTTATCAGATAAGCTGCGGCAATATCAACTATTCTCAAAGCACCTCTGCCTTTGAAAGAATAATAAAACAAATCTGCAATGCCCTCCGCCACAGTAATCATCTCAAGAGACGCACATCCTAAATCTCGCACTCTTCTGGCCTTTTTTGCCACCTCATACGCGTTTTCACTTGCATTTTTTCCGAGATATATGACAAAAACACCCGTTTTTTCAGATTTGGTCCTCAGTTTTTCAGATTCTCTGTAAGCACCCACACCCCTTATTGCCCAGTAATCTATGTTTAATGGCACATTTTTAACAAGTGCAACTTCCACACTCCTCAGATCTTTTTTTCCAATTGCAAGAGAAATGCTGTAAAAAGGAATTCCATGCTCCGCATTGTACGAGCCGTCCACAGGGTCAACTATCAGAGTTCTATCTGCCTGTCTATCTATCCACCCTTTTTCTTCAGTAAATATGTTGAACGGAAGCTCATTTTCTTCCACCTCCCTTATTATCTCTTTTTCCACCTCCTCATCCATGTAAGATGATTTATGTCCGTAAGCCCCCGTGGAAACCTTATTAGATAACAAATCTGAATTTTCATTTTTTAGCTCAAGATACCTTTTTCTCGCTGAATCTGCAATTTTTTTGAGAATGTGTACCATTTCATTCATACTGATGGAATGGCGCCATACCATATTTGCTTTTTGTGATTGTTTAAAGTTAGACGAGGTAAATGTTTTTATATCACATAATCAATCTTGAACCATGAAATATCTTGCAGTGGCAATGGTCTCTATTATGTTGGTCTCAATGCTGGGGTTGGCGGTTCCAAAGCTCCAAAATTTTGATGCAAATGATGCCACAAAGACAGGCTCATTGGAAGCGTTAGGATTTGACCAGAACACCACAAACCGAAGCTTTCCAAATTATGAGAAGGCTTCCACGTTGTTTCCTTTATATCATATAAATCAGAGCGCCGTTGGAGATTACAATGAAGACGGATACATGGATGTGGCTTTCATGTCATACACCTCTTCAAAAATCACACTGTTTTTGAACAATAACGGCACATTCTCAACTGTACCATCAAAGGTGTTAGGGGTGGGAAACGCAAATTTGCATCCTGTCGGCATATCCATGGGAAGAGGCATCATCGCAGTTGCGTACCATAATACATCTGCGGGAGAATTCAGTTCAGACGACAAAGTTTACGTGTGGATTAAAGGAAAGGAAAGCTTTTCATTATCTCATTTATCCAGTGGGAACATAACCGCAGTGGCGCTTGGCGATTTCAACGGTGATGGAAAAGTTGATGTGGCAGCAGCATATCAAATATCCACAACACAGAGCGAAATTGATGTGTATTTTGGAGATCTGAGTGCTAACCAGAACCCTAATTCCACCACTCAAATCAACACGCCTGTGAACATTCTCGTGGCCGGAGACATAAACAAAGATGGACACACTGATTTGGCGTACGCAGAGCGCGGATCAAACAAGGCTCATGTTTTGATTGCTAAGCGCTCTGGAACTTCTTCAGGATTATTTAAAAATCCTGTGGATATACCCGCAAGCTCTGTGAGCGCACTTGCCATTGCCAATGTAACTTCCACACCTTATCCAGACCTCATTGTCGCAAATAATGACACTGGAAATGTAAGTATTTTCCAAGGAAATTCAGGGGGTATTGAAATTGGAAACTACTTTAACATATCCGCAGGAGCGGGTGTGCAGTCCATAGCTGTGGGCGATTTCAATGGCGACGGAATAAACGACACGGCCGTTGGCTATGCGCCTAAAAATTTATCAGGAATTCTCATTCCAAGAGAGATTTCCATATTCAGAGGGCCTTTGTACAGCAAAGAGAGACCAGAATACAGGGTATATGCGGGAATAAACACGGTTTCTCTGGGAGCGGCGGATTTCAACAATGATGGAAAAGATGACCTCGTTGCGTGTGCTGCAGGAATACCGAATAGTAAGCGCTCAGAAGCATATATCTTATATCAGGAAAATGGAAAGCTTCATAGCATAGCGGATACAGAGCTGTTTTTGGGTACAAAACCGGATGATGTTCTGGTTACTGATATCAACGGAGACGGAATAAACGATTTGGTGATTGAGGACAAAGACTCAAAAACAGTTTATGCTCTTTTAAATAATAACGGTGAGTTTGTAATATCCAACAAACTTACCATTAGCTCTGTGCCAATGTTCTTGGCTTCTGGAACTATTGATAATGAAAAATTCATAGCCATATCCCACGAATATGACGGAAACATAACACTCTGGTATCAAAATGGAAGCCTGGAGCAGATAAATACAACACTTAACGGAACTGGGAAGTTATGGGTGGGAGATATAAACGGAGATGGTTATGATGACATCGTTGCCTTGGGTTTTGACAGCAATGGTAAATCAAAGGTGGCCATATTTTCTGGAAAAAACATAACACAAGGAGCCAAACCTACACACATAATAGGAGTACCGGGTAGTGCAAAGGATTTCACCATGGTTAAAAACATTACGGGCATGTACTACTTGGCGGTAGGTGTTTGGAACTCTCTGTCTTCTCGCTACCCTGTGTACTTTTACTATAATCTCCTAAGCAACTCACCACCCCAATCTTTGGGAAACGGATCAGTAGATAATAACATAACATCCATGGTAAGTGTTGACATAAACCATGATGGCAATCAGGACATTCTAGTGGCAGCCAACAAAAGCTATTACACATACCTGTACTGGATAGAGTTAGCCAATGGAAATTATTTTGAAAAAAGTGAAAACTTGAGTTTTGGATTCTTTGGAAGAGTTTACGATATGAAAACTGGAGATTTCAATGATGATGGCATAACGGATGTTGCCATGGCAAACACATTAGGTATGGTGTCCATTCTGTATTTCAACTCAACTGGCAATTTCACATGTGAGAACATGTCATCTGATTGGAACTCGCATCATCTTGCAACGGGCGATTTGAATGGAGATGGGAAGACGGATATAGTTATCACATCATGGGGTCCTGTTGCAGAGCACAGGTCTTTAAAGGGCATTGATATCTACTATCAGAGAGATTTTCCCCCTGTGGCAAAAATAACCGCACCTAAAATTGTAATGGAGAGAAGCAATATAACTCTCTCAGGAGCGAACTCAACTGACGGGGTTTCTGATAGGAACAATCTAAACTACACATGGTACTTGCTGAACGGAGGAAGAAAGGTGATTGGGTACGGCAAAAAACTCACCTATTATGTGGGCAATGTGAATGAATCCACCAACTACACGTTTGGATTGAAGGTCACTGACAAAGAGGGCCTTTCAAATGAGACCACGGCAGTGGTTAGAGTGATTGATTCTGTACCTATTGTAAATTTCACATACAAAAACGCAGTTGAAGGCAGAAACACAACTTTCATAGCCAACATAACTTCCGAAGACGGAATATCAAAGATACTGTGGGATTTCAATGGGGATGGTATTTGGGATTTTGTAGGCAATGCCTCAAATGGTACTGTTGTGAATTACACATATCTCAAAAATGGAACCTACAATGTTATTTTAAACGTCACCGATGGTGATGGAAGCAACTCAAGCGTCACTAAAACAATCCTTGTGAAAGATACCTCGCCTGTATGTGATTTCACATATACTCCAAATCTTCCAGTTGAAGGAGAAAAAGTGTATTTCAACAGCACAATTACATCTTACGACCCCGTAGTGAATATCACATGGACAATAAATTTAGCCAAAACCAATATTCATTTTTACACACGAAACATCACCTATGTTTTTGAGCAGCAGGGCGATTACAATGTAAGTCTTGCAGTTACAGATTCCGATGGCTCAGTTTCCACTGTCACAAAGAGAATTATGGTAAAAGACACTTCACCCACTGCAAATTTCACATACTACCCTCTTATTCCCTACGAAGGACAAATTGTGTATTTAAACGCCTCTGCCACCGCTTACGATGGAATCAAGAACTATACGTGGTTGGTGAACAATATCACCATGTATGGTCAAAATGTGACTTATGTGTTCCCTCAGCAGGGAAACTACACAGTAATCTTGAATGTAGAAGATTCAGATGGTTCAACCACAGAGGTCACAAAAACCATAAAGGTTCTGGACACCGTGCCTGAGGCAAACTTCACATGGTCAGGGAAATACGAGGGGCAAACTTATCAGTTTAATGTCACCGTGAAATCGTATGACCCAATAGTCTCGTATTACTGGGACTTTGGCGACGGAGGACACTCCAAGATTAAAAACGCCACGCATGTTTTCAAAAATCAGGGCAATTATACAGTAATTCTATATGTAGAGGACAGCGACGGGTCAAACATGAGCTTTCAGAATGTAGTAAGAGTTTTGGACTCTAAGCCAAGGGTATATTTCAACTTCTCCAACGCAATTGAAGGTCAGCCAGTTCATTTCAATGCCACGATAATTTCTTATGATGGTATAGCAAATATCACATGGGAATTTGGAGATGGCAGCTTGGAGTACAACACAATAAATCCAGAGCATATTTACCGAGAGAATGGAATATATACTGTGAATTTGACTGTGAGAGAAAAGGATGGAGATGAAAACACCAGCAGCAGAGCAATCTATGTTAAAGACACCGTACCAATTGTGAAATTGAAGATTGACGGAAACTCAACGGTGAAAGAGGATGAAAATGTGGAGTTCAACGCCTCAGGCACCACTGCGTATGATAAAATAGTTGCTTATTACTGGGATTTTGATTACAACGGATCGTTTGCTGGTGATGAAAAAACAAATAAACCGTTTGCAAATCATAGCTTTGCTGAAGAGGGCCATTACATAGTGAAGCTCATGGTAGTTGATAGTGATGGAAGTGGCAGCTATGCACAGGTGGTAGTTACTGTGAACAACGTTCCACCGCGCGCAAATTTTGAATACACGATAAACGACAATGAGGTGAGATTTGACGCATCATCCACGTACGATACTCCCTCAGATAAGAAGATTTTAAATTACACGTGGGACTTCGGCGACGGCACATCTGGATACGGAATGAAAATCACGCACACATACTCCAAGCCCGGAACTTACAATGTGACTTTGACAGTCAGGGACAACGATGGCGCCATAAGCAAATTCACGAGAACTGTGCACATAACCAAGGTGATATCCCCGCTTCCATACAAAAGCGGTAATCCGTGGCCATGGATACTTCTGGCCCTTGCTCTGGGCACTATTGGCGCATTTGTGGGATATTTAATTGTAAACAAGAGAAAATACACAGTGGACGATGTGTATTTGATAGACCAATCTGGAATACTCATTCACCATGCCACACGCAGATTGAAGCCGGAGATGGATGAGGATATTCTATCAAGTATGCTCGTGGCGGTGCAGGAGTTTATAAAGGATGCTTTCAAGGGCGAGGAAAACGTGGCGCTAAAGAGCATGGATTTCGGAGATAAGAAAATACAGATTCACAAAGGCAAAAAGCTGTTTCTTGCAATTGTGAGCAGCAACAAGATTCCTGCGAGTATGGAGAAAAAAGCTCGCGCGGTGCTGGAGGAAATAGAGGAGAAGTACGCGGATGCTCTGGAGAACTGGAACGGAGATGTGTCTCAGTTCCGTGGTGTGGGTACCATTCTAAAGAAGATCTGGGAGTAATATCCCAATTCGGCGCTGCCTATGTGCTGGATAGAAGAGGGAAATGAGTACAGAAGCACCCTGAT
>CAYRMJ010000065.1:0-7631 GCA_964425415.1 uncultured Thermoplasmata archaeon
GTGGCTGCCGTTGCCGCAACAGTGCTCATACAGACAGCGTACCAGCTGCAGCAGCAGGCAGAGGAGACGGGCAACATAGCTATACAGGATGTGGCAACAGGGTTTAAAATAATACACATGGGTGGTCAGGTGAATCTAGGTGCAAGTCCGCCTGCACTGAAGACCATTGAGATAAAGGTTGGCCTGCTGGCAGGTAGCCCTGCAATAGACATGAAGAGCGTGCTTATTGAAATTACTGATGGAAGCACGGATGTGACCTTGAACTACACACCAAGGGATGTCCTTGTTACCAATGCCACCTATGCTGCAACTGAGTTTACAGCAGAGGTTCTCAGGGATATGCCGCCGGCCAACTGGGCAAACCAGCATGTGATGACCCAAGGTGACATAGTGAAGATAATAATCAATGCAACGGCAGTTGGCTTGGATCTTACCCCACAGTCTCAGGTCACCCTGCAGATAATACCCAAGCATGGTGTGCCCACCTATGCGGCATTTATGGTGCCTGCAACACTGACCACAAAGTACGTTGATCTCTACTGATCTCCTTTATTTCTTTGAACTAGAGAACCAGCGATGCAGTGTGGCACTGAAAACCAAGGGAGGTGATTAGAAATGGCAGCGTTGTTTAAAAAGAAGATAAAAAAAGAAAACGCGCAGGCACCAGTTGAAACTCCTCAAACCGTCATGGATGAAGGAGTATCAGAGACAATCATTGAGGAGAAGGATTTGCAGGGAATACTTGGAGATGTTATGAAGAGCAGTGGAATTGACGAGGTATCTGAGAAAATAGATGATCTCACCAGAAAGCTGGATGAGATACAGTCCAGATTGGAAAGACACGATTCGCTCATATCCTCCCTTCAAAACGAGATATCAGAGATGCGAAACGTAAACGAAGAAATACAAGACAACATAAAAAGGCTATTAGATGTTTACGAAGTGGTTTCACAGAACATAAACCCGTTCATAGACATGTCAAAAGGAACAGTGAATGAGAACACAGTGATTCAAGATATTGAACCTGTAGCACAGGAACATAAAAGTGTTGAACAGTATCGTGCTCCTGAACCGGTTATTGGCGTGGAGCAAAAAGAGACGGAATCTGAAAAAAAGCCCACTGCTGGCAGACCCATCCTCACAAAAATAAGAAAGGACTACTACACCATAGTACTGCTAATGCGTTGGATAGAGTTCCTGTTTGAAAGAGTGAAGAGAGACAAAATAACCTTACTGTTGGACTACTATGTGGACATTGGCTGGATCAGCAAAGAGGTGAAATCTGAGATAATGGCATACGCAAGAGGCGAGGTACAGGATGTCACAAAGTATTTCCCAGAGGAGGATATAGAAGCTGAAATTGAAACGCCAGCAGGCACGATAAAGGCACCATCAGAGCCAAAGATTTACAAAAAGGTGGAAGATTGGAGACTGAGCGCCGAGGACCATTTGAAATCCCTGCTGTTCATAATGAAGATTGCTGGAGTTGAAGTGAACAAAGATAGGCTAAATTCACTGGAACAGGAAATTGAAAAATTCAAAAAATCCCTGTGGGAATTCCACGGGGTGTAATTTTTTAACATTATTTTCTAGGCTTTTGCAGTGACCTCGTACTTTATTTTGCCCTTGAATGTGGCCAAGTGTGCAGCGTACAAAGCACATAAGCTGTTGTAAATCATTGACGCTGGATATGTCATAATTAAAATAGCCTTTTTCAGCCAGATGTATCTCCTCTTCTGCATTAGGTATATTCCTCCTATTCCTGTGATCTCAAGCGGTATCATAACCGGTAGAAATCTCCTATAGTCTGATAAAGCAATCATGTATGTTGGAACCGTGGCAGCTAAGAGTGTAGCGTGAGGATTCCAAAAATCATCCACATGCGATCCTCCTTCTTTGGATTTAAACTCCGCGGACATAAGAACATCATTTCTCATTGGAAGCATTCTCCATATCGCTATGAACACACCAATCGCAGTTAGAACCCATATGAGATTAAAGTACATACTTATGGGATACCAAATGGACCATGGTATATCTTTTAAGAAAAATGTTGGAAGAATAAACGCGTATATTCCTAAAATACCTCCTGCTTCCCAAAGCGTGTGATTTTGAAATATCATATATGCTGCGAATATTCTTTGCTTTATGTTTGGTTTAAAATCAAAGAATATATGTCGTGCATCATCAACACCGTATGCCCATCGCACTATCTGCTTAGTCTGCGCAACAAAGGAATTCTTCCAGTCTCCGGCATTGACTGCATCTCCAAACAATGGCATGTACAGGGGAACCACCTTGAATTTCTTTCCAATTGTTAGCTTTGCCTTCCAGTAAAAAGCACTGTCCTCTTGGATTACATCATCTCTCCAGAAACCAGCCCTTCTTAAAAATTTCAATGAGAGTCCATAGCTTGAAAAATTCATTAGAAATGGAGACATTTGATTTGTAAGGGAACTATAGCTTGTGAACACACCAGTATTCAAAGATAATCCTGGAACTTTTTCCATGTTGTTTATTAAAAGTATTGCTGGCTGATAGATGTGATAATCCCTATGTTTATCCTCATAGTACTTTTTCGTGAAATGTTTGAAATACATTGTTGGGAATACCATATCAATGTCTGTATCGTGTATTATTATTTCTTTTTCTTTCATAATTTTTCCAACAGTATTTCTTATTCTATTTGCCTCTCCGCACACAAGCTCTCCGAAATCCTCTCCATATTTGAGATTGTATAGTACTTTTCCAGCAAACGCCATTGCAGCAGATTTGCCGGGTAATATGCCTTTTTCTTTAGGATGCACTATTTCATACACACCTTCGTATTTTTTCATTAATTTTGCCACAATTGGTCTGCTAACATCATCGTTTTCCTCAGTAACAAATATAACGGCTAGTGAATCCAAAAAATAATCGTTTGCCATCACACTCTTTATAAGCCTTTCAAAAAGTGCTTCGTTGTTTTCCTTGAAGACGGGAACTAAGACCAAATGCTGAACTCCACGCATGTTTTCATCAAGAGGAATCTCTTTTGCCATTTTCATATTCTTTTTTATGAGTGATAATGCAATATGTCCTGTAATATTACCAAATATACCTTTGACTGTTATGAACAGCACAAAGAACAACGCAGCAAAATATGATAGGTGAGGGTCAATGAAGAGCAAACCCACTACCAGCCCCAATATAACATAAAGCGGAATTATCGTGATGTACTTGTAAAGCCATTCTCGGCCCTTCGCCATGGTGAGCACTAAACCCTGCATGTATAAAAATATTTTCTCCAATGACCCAATTTGCAAACCTAAAACTTTAAATTCACAGTTTGCTATAGTTATTTATGAGCGAAGAAGAAGGAATAAGTTACTTTAACCGTGAAGATTACCGTCATGCACTTGAAATTTTTTTGGAGAATCTTGAAGAAGCCGTGAATTCAGGGGATAGGGCACGCATTGCATACAATGCTAATCTGGCTGGAATGTGCCTTCACTTTCTACATAACCACAATGAAGCTTTAAAGTACTTTGAAATGGCCCTATCCAATACGGAGGGTATAGATAATGACAAGGTGCAAACTAACATTGACGAGGTAAAAAGATTTGTTGAACGCATGAATCGCGATTTGGAGGAGCTAAACGAGAGAATTGAAGCTGAAGAAGATAAAGAGAAAAAGGGAATACTTCTAAGCAATCGCGGATTGGTGCAATACCTTCTTGGAAACAACGAGCTTGCTGAGCAGGATTTCAGAATGGCAGAGCGTATATTCAGAGATTTAAATGAGCCCATTGCTTTAGGTGCAATATTCTCAAATTACGCTTTGCTATATGACGACATGAGAAAACTGGATTATACTTATTTGGCACTTGATATATTTGTGCAGGAAGGACACATCAAAGGGCAGGTGGATGCATATCACACACTTGCTCTCTATTATCTTCATCAAAACGAGCTAAATGAAGCTTTATACTTTTTGAAAAAGGAGATGGAACTTGCGGATGATATTGAGGATGTGGAACTTAAGAGAAGAATGTACGAATTGGCAGCGGATATAAGCATGGATCTTGGCAATATGGAAGATGCTATGAAGTATACTGAGCAAGCATCTAAAGTATAACTCTAAAAGTGGAGCCATCCTCTGAAGCTTCAACTACCCTGTGCTTTATAAGCACACCCACATTATTTTCAATCATTGAGTAATTCACATTGAAAATCAGAGAAAGCACTTCTCTATCCATTCCGTCAGATTCAAAAATTGCTTCAAAAACCATTTTTGGAAAGTGATTTATGTCTAGTGAGGCGTATATTTTATCAAATATAAAGTACTCCTGCACACTTCGCCTTTTGAACAAGCGAGGTGGTATTTTACCCCATCTAAAATCTGCCATTACTTCATTGTTTACCAGATTTATGTCCATTTTGTACCTTCTCTCTTTGGAGTAGGCAACAACTCTGACTACGTATGGTACCACACCTTCATGCACCAGTCCAAAGAATTTTTCTGGTGTTAGAAGTCCATAGGCTTTCTGAGGATATGCACGGAGAATGATGAACCTCACCATTACTTTAGTATAGGGCACATTCTCAAGAATCCATTTTTGGGGATTGATTTCTCCATCAACATATTTTAAAGCTCCAAGACCGCTTGGAAGCACACGAATTTCTTTAACTGGATCGTTGAAATGCCACTCGCCCCATTTTCTTGGTGCTGTGAATATGAGTTCAAGAGCCTTCATTCTTCTATCAATAAACTGATAAAAACTCTCATAAGGCATAGTATTAAATTTAATCATCATATCTAAAAGAGCCTCATATTTCATTTGCTTTACTTTAAGGTACTCCTGATTGTACTCATTGTCATTAAGCGAATTTCTCTGCAAGAAATCTTTGAAAACTTTCATACTACCACCAATTTTTTCTCCACTGTATCGTAGTATTCTTCACATCCCAGAGCTTTGATTTTACAGTAAATAAGTGTTGCTACTTCAATTGTTATGTATATGGCTTCTCTCTTTATGCGATTTATCTCTATAAGTGCATTTTTCCTGCTTATGTTCAATTCGCTGCATATTTTATCAAGCATGACAGTAAAGAGGTCCTCGGGTATGGTGTATTTTTCTACCATATCTTCAGTAATTTTAAAATCCAATGGTATGGTGCCCACAGGTTCAAAATTTGGCACGTATTTTTCCCCTTTTTTAACTAACAACTTTGCATCCACGCATGTCCTGAACAGCTTTCGGGCCATGGCTGGAGGCATCCAGTTCTTCATGTATGAGAAGTACTGCACAAAGTCCTTCTCATCAATTTCTGAGCCTTTGCTTCTTATGACGGACATTATCGCAAATTTTAAGGTTTCCAAGGGCACACCTCCCGGCCTCTAAACTCGTAAACTTCCCCGCCGTTGCTCACAGTTGTCATATTCTTTGGTACTATAATTATTTTTCCACCTGCTTTCACAAATTCTGATATGTGATTTGGAAATATGCTCTTCATGGCTACATTATCTGTTATTTCAAATAGCTCCTCATACGAGTCCCAAAAATAAACACCGGTAATAACAGCAAGCTCTGCATCGGATATGAGCGAATCCATAACATCTTCAACTCTGCGGGGTGCCGCGTCAATCCACAGATCGTAAATACCTGCTAATTCCTGATATACTTTGAAGTTCATTTCTCTGCCAAAATACGGATCAATATCCAGAAGGTAAACGCGAGATTCATCGCATGATTCCACAAAATCTTTAATACGCATACCGTCAATCCTCTTTTTTCTTACCAGATGAACTTTTAGACACTTCACGCTATCTTTAACCATTTCACCAATTTAATACTTATTGTTTCTACCAAACCAATCGTATTTGAGTATGTATCCGCAGTTGGGACAGTAGTTCCATTCTTCCTCTATCTCCATGTAACACCTTGGACATCTCTTATGCTCCGTAGCAAAAGCAAATATAATTGTTGGTATGTAAGTTAAAATAACCACCAGCAAGAGCCATAACGCAGGTGAAAACTCACTCAAATTTTGAGATTCTATTCCATTAAAATCCTCTTTAAAGCCGTGGTACCACGATTCTTTGTAGGGTACAATTTTTAAGTCCACTATTCTGTATCCAGCTTCCTCAGGAGATACGCCCACATAGTAAGGATGCAGAGAGTTTAAGCTTTGATTTGCAGTTGATTCCATGTAATAATAAGATTTGCCATTGTAATTATATGAATCTCTCAGGTACTGAATTAGAGGGTTTGATGGATTCACGTGCTCAAGATGTACTCCCACAGCAACATGGCCCATGGTTGATGTGCCCGTAATGTTCATAACGAAGAGCACCACATCGTATCCCAAATCATGTGATAGTACTGAGAGAAGTAGAGATTTATCTTCACAATCCCCCGTGCCCATTACGAGAGTCTCAACTGGAAACTGGTAGTAATCTATGAATCCCGTAGTTTGAAAATCGTCTGCATACTTTATCGTTTCCTGAACAAAGGAGAGTATGAAGTTTATTCGTGTGAGCTTGTCAAAGCCCTGCGAGTTTGCTATATCGTTGAGACCTGCAGCAAGATTTAATATGTTCTTATCGTTATCTGTTAAAAAGTATTGCAAATACGACATGTTGAAAGAGTATCTGTACGCACCGGGCAATTCTCGGTACTTTTCATAATCTGCTTTCGGAACGAAAAGATTTAGGTGCCACACTTTTCCTTCTTTATTCACTGAATAGTGGGCTTTTTCATCGCTTATATGCAGAGTGAAAATGTAAGTTTGATCATCATCGGAACCCAGTATAGGGTTAGGATTAAAGTGCCAGATTATGCTTCTGGTTTGGTATGCTGCGCCGTGCGAAGTGATTGCAAATAATGTTGAGAAAAAGACCAAAAATGCCAGCACTGAAACCGCGAGTTTATAATGTTTCATTGAGGCCCCTCCAGCTCATGCCCACAGTTGGCACAGTAGTGCCATGAAGAATCAACAGGAGCACCGCACCATGGGCATTTTGAATCATAAACAACCTTTCTCTCTCTATTTTTAAGACCCTCGTATATGGCCAATCCTCCGGCGAACAAACCCAGAGCAAAACCAATCAAAAGTAGGTATATGCCGTTAAAACTTCCGTAAATCACCTTAACTTGAATTGAGTGGAGAGAATTCACATTTGCAATCACAAAATAATAATTTCCAGTTTGGGGTGCTCTGAAGGTTACAATAGACGAAGCTGTGGTGTTGCTCCATATTGAATTTGTGAAATTGCTGCGTTCCATATTGTTGTACTCACTCTCGTTCATAAGGTAGACTGTAAATCTGTCCGTGCCTGAAAATTTAAATGTATGTATCTCGTCTGTGTGCATTGAAAACTCAAATGCTTGGATTTCTCCTGATTTTAGATTTAAAACAACAGAATTTGGATTATACATACTTCCAATGACCATGAGAATCAAGGCTATAGTAATCAGAATCAATGAAGCAAGCTTAATATTGCTCATACAAAATAGCAATGATGCATCTAATTTAAAGGTTTTGAAATAATGGATAACTTGAATCTTAAAAAATGAATTGTGATGGGTTCATTCATGATTTTGCTGTAATGTGCACTTATAATAAACTCACTACTTTATATAATCTAA
>CAYRMJ010000066.1:0-7316 GCA_964425415.1 uncultured Thermoplasmata archaeon
ATATTTATTTTTAATAAAATCAAAATAATAAACCTTTATGTTGCATTAAAGTTATAATCCAAGTGGTGATTACCCAACGGGTGATGTGATGAGAATAAATATCGGCTTAGAGAGTAAAGAAATGCGGGCAGTTTGGTTTGAAGATGGAATTGTGAAACTTATAGATCAGAGAAAGTTGCCTAAGGAATTTGTTATATACGAGGCAAAAACTACGGAGGATGTGGCTTATGCGATTAAAGACATGGTTGTTAGAGGAGCGCCTGCCATTGGGATTACCGCCGCGTATGGCATGGCACAGGCTGCGCTGCAGAGAAGGGATATAGATGATACTTTTGAAATACTTAGAAACACAAGACCCACCGCTCACGATTTATTTTACGCTCTCAAAAAGATGAGAGAGAGCATAATTGAAGGCGAGGATCCCGTGAAAAAAGCAGAGGAGTATGCCAACGACATAATCGGAAGATGCAGAAAGATTGGAGAATACGGAGAATCCTTGATAAAAGACGGTTTTAGAATTTTAACGCACTGCAATGCAGGTGCTTTGGCAGTGGGAGATTGGGGCACAGCCACCGCACCAATACGCATGGCGCATCGCAAAGGTAAAAAAATTTTTGTGTGGGTTGACGAAACAAGACCCAGACTCCAAGGTGCTAGGCTAACCGCATGGGAAATGGTGCAGGAAGGCATTGAACATGCAATTATCGCGGATAATGCAGCAGGGTACTTTATGCGAAAGGGTGAGGTAGATATGGTAATAGTAGGTGCAGATAGAATTACTTCAAATGGAGATGTGGCAAACAAAATAGGAACTTACGAGAAGGCAGTTGTTGCGCATGAGAACGGCATACCTTTCTATGTGGCTGCACCCATAAGCACCTTTGACTTCACATTAGAGAAAGGAGATGATATACCAATTGAAGAACGCAGAGAAGAGGAAGTTTTATTTTGCCGTGAATGTCGTATTGCACCGAAAGAGAGCAGAGCAAGAAACCCTGCTTTTGACGTTACTCCAGCAAAATACGTAACAGGAATTATCACGGAAATGGGAATTTTCAGACCTGAAGAGGTTTGGAAATTGAAAGGGGATAAGTAGAGCGTCTCTCTGAGGCATAGTTTCAAAGAGTCTTTCCCTTAAGTTTTAAATTTTTTTAGTGCTTCGTATAATAACTTTACCCCTCAAAAAGTGAAAATTTTGCATTAAAATACATATACTTTGGAGTTATTATCCAATTGTTATGGATGTTATAAGACGATACTTGAAAGAGTTAGGCCTCACGCAATACGAAACAGATGCGTATATGGTTATTCTTGAAAAAGGTCTCTTAACCGCAACTGAATGCAGTGCCGCCTCGGGTGTTCCGAGACCAAGATGCTACGATGTTCTTCGGTCATTAATGGAAAAGGGTCTTGTGCGCATGGAACCGGGCAGACCCATTCGTTACTCTGCCATACACCCAGAGGTTGGGTTGATGAACTTATTTAAGACATACAGGGAGGTTATACAAAGGGACTTGGAGACAAAGGAGAGAAGCATGAAGTTTCTGCTTGAGCAGCTCTCTCAGGTTTACACAGGACAGGAATATGGAAACATAGAAGAGTATGTATGGGTCAGCAAAGAGGAACTAAATCCCCTAAGCCAAGTTGAGATTCTCAAAGATGTGAAAAGCAAATTCTATCTTATAACTCCTTACAGCGAATCCATAGACAGTGAAACTGAATTTTACAATGCCCTGCTTGATGCTCTCAAAAGGGGAGTTGAAGTTAAGTTAATACAACCGATAAGCGGAATTGTGAATTTTCAGGCGTATGATTATCTAATTGCTCACGGAATGCAAATACGGCACATGCTCAATCCTCGTGGATTTTTCTCAATATCTGACGATGGTGTGTTCATTAGGCTAATAAAGGATAAAAGATATGTAGGTTCAGTGAGAATAAAGGATGATTTTACTAGAGAAACTATGATGGACTACTTCATGAGAATGTGGGAGTTGGGAGTTGATTACAAGGAGATGAAGGAGAGATACCAAAGCACTAGTTTGAAAGATTTTGAGTTTTCTTTGAGCCTTCCTAAAAAAGGCAGAATCCACTATGTGGAGTACTGGGACGATGAAGGATACGTAGAATTTTACATACCTCTGGTGAATGCCAAAGGATACATATCCGTATTCTGGTTCCATGACCGTGATTGGACTCCTGAAGAGTATATCAATTCAACTCTTGACAAAATAAGAATAGCTTCTGTGCAAACAGGAGAAACGGTAAAACAAGGGAAGACTACAATCATAGATGGAAGATGGAAAAACATACTTTTAGGTACGGGACCAATAAAGTACAGAATTATAAACCAAGGAAAGAGAACATATCTACTGGTGGAAGCAGTCAACGCGGGAGAGAACAGAGAAGTTGAGAGAGAAGCAATGATAACCCTTGACTTAATAGCAGATACCTTTAAGCCCTGATTTCTTTGGCTATTTTCTCGTAGTCTTCCTTTGTACCAATAACAGCAAGAAGTTCGTTCCCCACCATCCCTATTATCACATCGTGCTTTTTGCCCTTTATGATTACTTCCTCCACTTCGTCACCGTATTCTCTATGCGCAGTAAGCCCTGCTCCATAAGCTGCTGCACACATTATGCAAAACTTATCTCGCTCAACGTTCTCAGGGAGCTCACCTCTAACGTAGGTGCCATCCCTTTTGATTACCGCGTAAGCCATGTTAAGCTCACCCCATCCTCTTGATTTCAAACAGGCAATATGGATCTCCTCGGCTCTCGCATTTTGTCTCTTCCACATTCACAATTGTGCCATAATACTTCTCATAAATTTTTCTTATGATACCCCGAAGCATGTTGCATGTGGGAGCGTTTGACTCATGAACCTCCGCAGAGCCTCTGGTTTTAACGGAATCTTCACTCATTTCCACTTCTTCTACCCATCCCTTTTCCTTCAGAATCTCTGATATTTTTTCAAAGTAGTTCTCACGAGGTACATCCCTTGCTATAATTTCTCCGATAATTTCACCGCTTCTGAAGAACAGACCTATGGACGCGTAGGACATAATCCCCTGGTACACTTCCTTTATTTTGATTAGTTCCTCTTTAGTCAACTTAATCTCCGTCATAGGTATCACTTAATCCTAATCTCATAATCCCATATAAACTTATCTCATAGAATCGTAGCATTCCGGACATACCAGCATACCTTCAAACAGGGTTAATCTGTGAGAATACTGGCCACAACGCTCACATTTTCCAGATATGAACTCTATATTTTCATATGAATCATTACTAAAAGAGCTTATCTCACCATACTGCTTTGTTATCTCAAGTAGCTCTGGCGATATGCGAACAATATCATTTTCAGATAGAATTCCAATTACTGCATCATCTTTAATCACCGGTAACTTTCTTATTCTTCTTCTACTCATTATTTTTGCAGCGGCAGCTATGCTCTCATCGTGGTCTATCATAACCACAGGACTGCTCATAATCTCCTTTACTTTTGTATTTGATGGATCCAAACCCTCAGCTATTACCTTAACTATGAAATCCCTGTCAGTCACTATTCCTGCAATGAGACCGTCCTCAACCAGAAGTGTGCTTACACCTTTTTTTCTCATTATTTTTGCAGCCTCTTCTGCACTTAGCTCTCCTGATACAATAACTGGATTTTTGGACATTACCTCTCTAACTTTTATGTCTCGCATACAAGCCACCAAATGTGATTATGGAAATAATGATTTAAAAATTTTTTGTGCAAAATTTCCCTACTCTTCCATTTCAAAAAACAGCTGTGTGAAAATAGCATCGTCTGAAAACTCACCGTAAAATTTATTCAAAGCTTTTCTAAGATCATCTAAATTGTCAAATCCATCAATTTTAGCATCCTCCTCTTTCAGCTCGCTGAACCTTTTAAAACTAACCTTTGTTATCACGCCCACTCCTAAAATAGTGGTACCGCATCTCACAATGACCCGCTCACCTTCTTTATAATCCTTTATACCCAATCTTAGCGTTGCTCTCTTCTCTCCTCCTTTTATTTTCTCCATGAAATCTTCGCTGAAATTCAGATATTTCCTCATCATACTTACCTCCTATCAGTTTTCTGATTATCTCTCTCATCTCAATTACAACATACATATCCCCACGATTTATTGCTTTTCCTGTCTCCGCCCAAGATCTGTGTTGCAACAACTTTGCAATTAGTATCTGTTTCTGCTCCGCAGTAAGCTGTTTTGATTTTGTGAGAAAATACTGCTCTCCTACACTTTGCAAAACATCCATGGTGACCTCATAGTTTCCCGGGCCCCACGCATACGCAATAAGCCTTTTCCAGTCAACTTCATCAAGTTTTATTTTTCCTCTTTTGGGCACTGTATCTAAAATAAGCTGTGCAAGCTCTGGATCCAGCGAAGAATGCACCTCTCCAAGAGTTCTAACAAATCGTCTGCCAAATATTCTTCGCATCTCATCTGTATTATGTGCCTTGAGGACCGTTACAGAGTACTCTCCTGTCTTCTCGTTTATTTTTGGGGATATATGAATTGGATAAAACCCGTTTGAAATCCAGAATCTTATTAGACTTGCAGTAGCGCCAAAAGCTGCTCCGAACCAATCAAAATTTTCCCGAGATATGTTCTCAAGCATCAAAGAGCCTATTCCCATATTCATCAGCGATGGATGAGTTGCTATCCTAACTATTCTTAAACCTTTCATTTTAAGAAATTCTCTGTTTCTGTAATGCTTAACCACTATATCAGGAATTATATTCCCTGCAGGCACCATTCCATAGTACATCTCATCTGCAAAATTCTCAATTCCCCCCTCCTTGGCCATCTGAACAGAACACACAACATGCCCATTGTATTCCAGAGTTCTTATCTCCTGATTTGGAGCATCGCATAAAATACCAAAATCATTGGGATTATTCCTGTAATGTGCAAGAACAAATATGCCATAGTACTCTCGCAATTTTCTTTCATCTTGGAGTAATTCTTCTATTGTGTATTTTTTATACTCCAGCTTTCTCAAATCCACGCTGCCAATATCGGCAGGCTCGGAATCAAGTAGCAAGGTATCAAAAAGCCATCTTTCTATTGGATCATCAGAAGCATAACGTATTGGCTCTTTCATTTTCAGCTCCAATAATCCGCTCTTTCGTCTCCTGATTTCCCCCATAAAGCGTATGGCAAATGCACGTCCAGTACCTTCATATCCATGCACTGTGGTGGAATACACAACCCTTTTTGATTTTAGAAATCTTAGAAGTTGTGGAACTGCTATGCCCGCAGCCTCATCCACAATCATCAGATCATATTTTTTAGGAGAGACACGCAGAGGCTCTTTGAACTCCACCACAAAATTTTTTCCGAAAATAGATTTTCCATCACTTCTAAAAACCACACCAAGCATGCTTAGAGTGCTTTTCAAAAATTTAAAAAGCTCCTCAACATTTCTCTTATTAGGAGCAGTAATACCAACCTTTCTAACATTTCTCGTGAAAATTTCATTTGCCACATATATTCCCAAAGCACTACTCTTTCCGCGCCCCCTGTCTGCTGTCAGTACAACCGCTTTCCAATTTTTATTAATTAAAGATGAAAGAACATTTACCTGATCCTGCGTTTTTGATACACCCCGAAGATACTCTGGAACCTCTGACTCGTTAATTTCATTTTTTAAACCTTCACATTCGTGATTGCTCTTTTTTATCCATTGACCCTCAAGATTTATTGATATGCCGCCATGTTCCAGCATCTTTTTTAGGAGCCAAGAGATAAAATTATGCTTCACATCACTCAGTGAGTAAGGTGGTGTGAGAATGGTCTCGTGAAAATAATTGGTTTGCATCTTCCACTTTTCAATTTCAGGCGCTAAAATAAATATGGCGCCCCCACCCCGCACAACACCTACGAGTTTTCCCAAATCATTCGGAATCAGCGAGTGATGAAAATCAAGAGCCAAAATGTCATAGGTTTTTCCAAGGTATTTATCTGAGTTCTTTAGATCCTCAATCTCTCCGGGCAGTGAAAAATCGCGTTTCCAAGTGAAAATTATCTTGGTTTTGTTTGGTAGCCCCTCAAATATGCTCTTCAATGTAGATAATCCCCATTCCCTACGCCCAGAAAGGAGAAATAAATGCCGATGATTGCATCTTTTCGCTTCCTCCAGCGCATTAAAGATGTGAGGAAGCATGCTCATTCTATTACTTCAACAACGTATCCCTGGTCTTCCAAAAACTTTCTGGCTTTTTCCTTCTGGTCGCCCTGCAACTCAATGCGTCCGTCTTTCACTGTGCCTCCAGATGCAACTTTCTTCTTTAGATCTTTGGCAAGGTCTTTAAGATTCACATCCTTCTCATTGAACCCCTCAATTATGGTCACCAGCTTTCCATAGCGCCTGCGATCCGTGTATATCTTTATCACTTGCTGTTCCTTGGAAATCTCTTCCCAAGCAAACAGCTCATCCGGTAGTCCAGTTATAGCCTTCTTCATTACAGTTCCTTCAATTTAACGCAAATATATATAACTTTCGTTGTATGCTGCCAATTTTTGTGGGTGGGTGAGAAAAAAGTATTTAAACAAATGGAGATTACCCTCTCAAAGGTGAAGAACCATGGCTTCAAAGAGAGACCGCACAGCCGCAAGGAAAGTTCGTGATAAATGGCGTTCAAAGGTATGGTACACCATAATTGCTCCTGAGACTTTCAGTTCCAAAGAGCTGGGTATGACTCCCGCAGATGATCCAGAGAAGGTCATAGGTAGAGTTGCTGAATCAACTCTCTACGACTTGACTGGTAATTTCAAAAAAATGCATGTGAAGCTCTACTTCAAGATTAACAAAGTGCAGGGAACCAACGCGCATACAAGATTTATAGGGCATGACATGACTACTGATTACATAAGGCGTATGATTCGCCGTAGGAGAAGTAGAATTGATGCCATTTTCAATGTGCAAACTGCAGATGGGTACAGAATGCGTGTGAAAGTGCTTACTGTTCCTGACAGAAGGATTAAGTCATCAATAAAGAGCGAGATTAGAAAGAAAATTCAAGAGTTTCTCACAGATAAATCCGGATCCATGACGTTCTCCGAGTATGTGAAGTATATAATAAGCGATGATTCAACCAAGGACCTCGCAAAAGCTCTTAAACCCATTTACCCCGTTAGGAGAATTGAAATAAGAAAATCTGAAGTTCTTCACTTCCCAGAGGAAAAGATAGTGGAGCTTGTTCAAGAAGAGCCAGAAGAGGAAGTTGAAGAGCCTCAGGCTTCCTGAGATGCCGGGGTGGCTCAGCCTGGTGGAGCGTCG
>CAYRMJ010000067.1:0-7293 GCA_964425415.1 uncultured Thermoplasmata archaeon
GGCGTGGGTGGTCACTGCATTCCCGTGTATCCTTGGTTCGTGATGAATCTGTCAAAGAGACATACGCGCCTCATAAGAACTGCGAGAGAGCTCAACGACGAGATGCCCGAACACATGGTTGAACTAACATTGAAAGCTCTGAATGAAAAGGGGCTATCCGCAAAGAACGCAAATATATTGGTTCTGGGGCTCACATTCAGAGGAGATGTTTATGAATTCAGAAAATCTCCAAGCATTCCGTATTTAGAGGAGATAAAGGAATGGAGCGACAATGTATACGCTTATGATCCAGTCTGCTCTGAAAAGGACGCTGAAAGGTATGGTGTAAAATGGAAGGATGATTTCAAAGGCATAGATGTCATAGTGATAATGAACGATGCTCGTGAATTCAAAAATTTGAATATGGAAAAGTTAAGCGAGGAGATGAGAAACAAAATCATTGTGGATGGACGAGGAATAGTTGATAGAGAAAAAGCAAAGAAATTGGGTTTTGTTTATATGGGAGTTGGTAGGATATGAAAATAATAGTAATAGGTGCAGGAGTGATGGGAAAGAACCATGCGAGGGTACTGAACTCTCTCGGAAATCTTGCAGGTATTGTGGATACTAACGAAGAGGCAGCAAAGGATGTAGCTAAGAAATACGGTGTGGAGTGGAGCAATGATTTCAGAAAAATGGACTTTGATGCGGCCGTAGTTGCAACGCCAACAGTTACGCATTATTCCATCGCAAAATCATTAATTGAAGAAGGAAAGCATGTGCTGGTGGAGAAGCCATTTGTTCACAACATAGAAGAGGGAGAGACACTTATTGATCTGGCAAAAAACAACAACGTAATTATGGGTGTGGGCCATGTTGAGAGGCACAACCCCATGGTGGAATTTATCAAAAAAAATGTTATTGAAAGCACCAATGTAATTTCTGTTGGCGCAAAAAGGGTTAGTGGCTTTCCATCAAGAATAAGGGATGTGGGCGTGGTTATGGATTTAGGTGTGCATGATATAGATGTGCTGAGATACCTCATGAGCGAAGTTATTGAAGTTTATGCGCGAGGAGGTAAGATAAAGCATGAGAAATATGAAGATCATGCCTCCATATTACTATCATTCAAAAATGGAAAGAGTGGATACATAGAGACAAACTGGCACACCCCCAAAAAGATAAGAAAGTTGTGGATAACAACTGATAAGAACTATGTGGAAGGAGATTATATGGCTCAAAGTGTGGAGATTTCCTCAGACAAACTTGAGGTAGATGAGTACAATGCATACAGAATGAGCATTGACCTAAACATCAGAAAGATAAATCTAAAGAAGGAAGAGCCCCTCAGAAGAGAGATGCAGGACTTCATAAATGCTGTGGAAAATCACACCCAGCCACTGGTCACGGGAGCGGATGGTCTTGAAGCAGTTAGAATTGCAAAGGCATCTCTGAAATCTATGAAATGTGGATGTGCAGTAGAAATAAATTGAAAATATTATTATATCCCTTCTCCATCTCCTTTGTATGTCATATTATGCTCATCCCACCGCAGAAGTTAGCGAAAAGGCAAAAATAGGAAAAGGCACAAAAATCTGGCATCAGGCGCAGATACGGGAAGGGGCAATTATAGGCGAAAACTGCAATCTTGGAAAGGGGGTTTATGTGGATTTTGATGTGAAAATTGGAAACAATGTGAAGATTCAGAATTATGTATCAGTGTATCACGGCGTGGAGATTGAGGATGATGTGTTTGTTGGTCCTGCAGCTGTGTTCACAAACGACAAGCATCCCCGCGCTTGGTTGTGGGACGAAACGAGGTTGTGTCACACAAAAATAAGGAAAGGAGCGAGTATTGGAGCGAATGCCACGATAGTTTGTGGAGTGGAAATTGGAGAGTACGCCATGGTTGCTGCAGGAGCTGTGGTAACAAAGAATGTGCCGCCGCACGCTCTCGTGATGGGCGTGCCCGCAAAGGTAGTTGGATTCGTATGCGAATGCGGAGAGAAATTAGATGAGAATTTCAAATGTCCCGCATGTGGAAAAGAGTATCCTGAACTGAAAAAATATGCAAAAGAGGTGAAAAGATGATACCCATTGCAAAACCATGGATAGGAGAGGAAGAGAAGAGAGAGGTTGAAAAGGTGCTGGATTCTGGCATGCTCGCCTATGGAGAATGGGTTAAGAGATTTGAAAATGAGTTTGCAGAATACATCGGCGTGAAGCATGCTCTGAGCACAACAAACGGCACACAGGCGCTAATCCTTGCATTGGAGGCTATAGGAATAAGGGGAAAAGAGGTTTTAGTGCCAAGCTTCACATTCATTGCAAGTGCCACAAGCATAATTCGGGCAGGTGGAAAGCCTGTTTTTGTTGATGTGGATGAGAGGACATTCAACATAAATCCAGAGGATGTTCGGAAAAAAATCACTCCGAAAACGAAGGCAATAATGCCCGTGCATCTGTATGGACAGGCGGCAAACATGGATGAAATTATGGAGATTGCAGAAGATAAAGATTTGTTCGTGGTGGAAGATGCGGCTCAGGCGCATGGCTCAGAGTGGAACGGAAAGAAGGTTGGAGGAATCGGGCACATTGCAGGCTTTTCTTTCTATCCAACGAAGAACATGACCACAGGAGAGGGAGGAATGGTAACCACCAACGATGATGAGCTTGCTGAGAAGGTGAGAATGCTCAGAAACCATGGGCAAACACAGAGATACATGCACGAAGAACTGGGATGGAACTTCAGAATGACTAACATAGCTGCTGCAATCGGGCTCGTGCAGCTTAAAAAATTGGATAAGGGAAATGAGATGAGAAGAAAAAATGCCAAGTACTACAATGAGGTTCTTGGAGAAAAAGTGATAACTCCGTATGTAGATAAAAGAGCGAAGCACGTTTATCACCAGTACACCATAAGGGTAAACAACAGAGATTCGCTCATCGCAGATTTCAAAAAGGAAGGTATTGGATTCGGCATATACTATCCCATGGGCAACCACCAGCAGCCGATAATGAAGAAATTGGGCTATACTGCATCGCTACCCACCACAGACAAACTCTGCAAAGAAGTTTTATCAATTCCAGTGCACCCGCTTTTAAGTGAGGAAGACATTGAAAAAGTTGCAACGGTCATCCTCAACTCATCCTAATTTTTGGTTAATGTATATATACGCCAACACGATACTGCATTTATGGAAAGGGTACTAGTCTTGGCACCACACACGGACGATGGAGAATTGGGGTGTGGAGGAACCATTGCAAAATTTGTTGAAGAAGGAAAAGAAGTTTTTTACATTGCATTTTCCTCAGCGAGGCAATCGCTACCTCCAAATTATCCCGAGGACACTCTTGTTAAAGAAGTAAAAGCAGCTACAAAAATACTTGGAATTAAGAGAGACAATCTGATAATATTTGATTATGAAGTGCGAAAATTTTCGTATGTACGACAGGACATTCTGGAAGATATGATCAGATTAAAAAGAGATTTAAACCCAGATTTAGTGCTCATGCCCTCCCCCAACGACCTGCATCAGGACCACCAGACTGTTGCAAATGAAGCTTTGAGAGCGTACAAAGAGATAAGCATCATGGCATACGAGCTTCCGTGGAACAACATAATATTTCGGACAGAGGGGTTTGTGCCCCTTGAGAAGAGACATGTGGATATCAAAATGAAGGCACTTAGAGAGTACAAAAGCCAGCAGCACAGAACATATCTAAATGAAGATTTCATATATGGATTGGCAAAGGCCAGGGGAACGCAGATAAAAAGAGATTATGCTGAGGCTTTTGAGGTGATAAGATGGATACTCTAACAGTACTAATAACTGGGGGCGGCGCTCCGGGTATAATGGGCACAATTTACTCTCTCAAACAAAATTGGGATGGCAGAAAGATAAAGACCGTATGCGTGGATATGAAAGATGATGTTGTAGGCAAATACCTATGTGACAGTTTTCATCGCATTCCCGGTGGAAAAGATAAAAGATTCATACCAACTCTTTTGGATATTTGCGAAAAAGAGCATGTTGATGTAATTCTCCCACAAGTTACCTCCGAGCTTTTGCCGTTATCAACCCACAAAAAAGAATTTTATAAAGAGGGTTTTTCTGTTGCCATCTCCCCAGAGAACACAATTCTCATTGCAAACAACAAAGCTGCACTTATGGAAAGAGCAAAGAGATTAAATGTGCCTGTCCCAGAGTTCAAAGAAGTGACCACATGGGACGCGCTCATTGATTTTGCAGATAAAATAGGTTATCCATTTGCTGTAAAGCCACCAGAGGGAAGTGGAATGCGGGGTTTTCGGCTCGTGCATAAAAATTTGGATAAAAAAAGCGCTTTTTACAATGAGAAACCATCATCCTCGGATATTACTGTGGAAGAACTGCATGCAATATTAGGAGATGATTTTCCCCCCTTGCTCGTAATGGAGAATTTACCGGGAGAAGAGTACACTGTGGATTTGCTCTCTGATCATGAAAATGTACACGCGGTAATTCCAAGAAAAAGATTGTTGATTCGCACAGGAATAACATTTGTGGGTGCGGTGGAAAATAATGAGGATATCATTGAGTATTCAGAGCGCCTAACCAAAGATGTGGGCCTCACACATGCCCATGGCTATCAGTTCAAACTTGATATGAATGGAACACCTAAACTACTGGAATCCAATCCTCGCATACAGGGCACAATGGTTCTATCCACCGTTGCTGGAGCAAATATCATCTACGGAGCGGTGAAAGTGGCTCTTGATGAAGAGATTCCTGAATTCAACATTCGCTGGGAAACAAAGCTCTATCGCTATTGGGGTGGTGTTGGTGTGAACACCGAAGGAGTGAAAAGAATATGAAAGTCCTTATGGTTCTTTCCAACCCACTGATTGTTGACCCGAGAGTATATAAAGAGGCTAAGGCACTTCAAAATGCAGGACACGAATTGAGAGTGATTGTTTGGGATAGAAACGAGGAATATTCCCCTGTTGGAGATGTAAATGGAATAAAAGTTTTTCGTATTCATTTGAGAGCTAGAGATGGTTTATCTACTGTTGCTTCCATGCCCAGATGGTGGTTTGCAGCCTATAAAAGAGCCATATCCATTTATAAAAACTGGAACTACGATGTGGTGCATGTCCATGATTTGGATACTCTGCCCGTGGGCGTGGCACTAAAATCAAAATTTAAACTGCCGTTGATTTACGATGCTCATGAGATTTATGGATATATGATAGCATCACAATATCCAAAATTATTTTCAAAAATTGCCTTTACTATGGAAAAGTGGATGGTGAGAAAAGTTGATCGCATAATAACTGTGAACGAAAATTTAAGAGATTATTTTAATAGAATAACAGATAAGCCAGTTCACATTGTGATGAACTGCAAAGAGCTGATTATGGAGGACTATAAACCACCCAAAAATGATGTTTTTACTGTGTGTTACATAGGCTTGCTTCACAAAAACCGAATGTTCCCAGAGATTCTGGATGTAATAGGAAACATTGAAGGTGTGAGATTTGTCATAGCTGGAAAGAAGGAAAATCTGTATTGGGAAGTGGAAAAAAAGGTGAAAAATTACAAAAATATTGTATTTTTGGGCACGTTGCCGCATGATAAAGTTATTGAAACCACATTGAACTGCGATGCAGTTGTGCACATGGTTAATCCAGAAGACATAAACAATCGTCTTGGTTATGCAAATAAGCAGTTTGAGGCAATGGTATGCGGACGCCCAATAATCACAACCAAAGGCACTTCTGCGGGGGAGTTGACAGAAAAAACACATGCTGGATTGGTGATTGATTACTCACCTGAGGCTTTGAGAGAAGCAATAATTCTTCTAAGGGACAACAGAGATCTGAGAGAGCAACTGGGAAAAAATGGATTAAAAGCAGCTAAGGAATTCTATAACTGGCAAAGACAGGAGAAAGAATTGTTAAAAGTTTATTCCTATTTAAAATGATGATTTGAGAGTGATTAAAATGAAAATGTGGAAAAAGTATGAATATCTGCTGCTGAATGGCGAGTGGCATGCACATACATCATACACAGATGGGAAAAATACTGTATTTGAAATGTGCTCAACTGCAAAAGAGTTGAATTTGCCTCTGATTGCTTTCACAGAGCATGTTAGACGCAAGCTAAATTATGACTTCTCTAAGTTTTTAGGAGATATAGAAAACGCGAGAGAGATGTTTCCAGATATGATTATACTGAGCGGAGTGGAGGCGAAAGTGCTTCCAGACTGCACACTGGATGTTGAAGACAAAATTTTAAAAGAGGTTGATTATCCAATATTTGCATTTCACTCCTTTCCCAAAGATTATGAATTGTATATTGAATGCCTTAAAAAAATAATATCTAAAAAGGAAGTGAACACATGGGCACATCCTGGCCTCTTTCTTAAAAAGTACAGAATTGATATAGAATTAAAAGAACTGAAAAGAATATTTATAATGATGAAAGAGCACGATGTTCTATTGGAGCTCAATGGAAAATACAGCCTGCCCCAAACAGAGTGGATAGATTTAGCAAAGAGTTTGGGTGTAAGAATGGTTAGAGGAAACGATGTGCACTCAATCCAAGATTTGCTCACACGAAGCAAACTGTGAAATGTTAAAATAGGACATGGAGATGAGGTAGCATGGATCAGAGTGAATTACTTGATAATCTCAGAAAAGTTAAGGAAGTTTTAGATAAGCATGGAGTATTTTACTGGCTCGGCGGTGGAGCGCTGTTGGGCGCTGTTAGAGAGGGTAAGTTCATTCCTTGGGATTTTGATGTTGATTTAAAATACTTTTACAGAGATAGAGAGAAAATCAAAGAAGTGATTGAAGAGCTTGAAAAAATGGGCTTGAAATTGGGCGTAAAGCACAGCGGGATTGAGTTAGAATGGTATAAAATAGAGGGTGACTATGCTATTGAAGAATACTATGTTCCAAATGTCACTCTGATAAGACAACTTCTTGATTATATCCACAATGTGTTTGTTGAACGAGAGGACATGGTGGGACAGGGCCGTGTGCCTCCTAAAATTACAAAATGGATTTTAAAATTTATTGAAATATTCCCAGAGGATTTGCAGAGAAAGATGGATTCATTTATATTGTGGTTGTATCGCAAATTTGAAAAGGGCGGAAGTTTAATGGTCACCAAAAAGCTGCCTGCAAGGCTGTTCAAAAACTTTGAGAAAGTGAAGCTATACGATATGGAGTTCTACGCACCTTCGCCAGTGGAAGAGTATCTTGAATTGCTGTACGGCAAAGATTGGAGAGTTCCCAAAAAGAACTGGTATGTGGGACGGTTTGAA
>CAYRMJ010000068.1:0-7283 GCA_964425415.1 uncultured Thermoplasmata archaeon
TGCAAATCCTCCAAATAAAAGAAAAGTTATACCAATAATTCCTCTAATTATAGAGCGAATGGAGTAGAATCTTCCAAGTATATTGGTAGGTACTGTTTGCTGAAATATACTAGAGAAACTAGAGTATTGTAGTGTTGAGGGATATGTCATTATCAATGCAAGCAAAATAAATAGGACTTGCTGATAAACATTTTCATATATTACAATGGGAATAGACGCCATTAAAATGATTATACCTCCTTCTCCCAATAATGACATTATGGCATATTTAGCAACATTCTTGGGTTTTATATACTTAGATATTAAAAATGGAACAATTACAAACCCCACAGATGCTAATCCACGATACCATCCATAAATGATTGCTGTCATTTTAAGATTTTTAAAACATAAAGAGATATATGCTGGCGAATCTATGGTTATTAGTATTGCCACAATTATGTCATAAAAAATAATAATATATAAAATGAATTTATTTTCATTTAAAAACTTAAAAACTTCCGTGTATTTACTCTTAATTTTTTCATTTATTTTATCACATGATTTATTTATTCTTGTCCGAATTTTCACTGCAAACCAAAATGTGTATGCGGACAAATAAAGAAATAAAATAATTAATAAAAAAGTTTTCATTGAGATAAATGAATATATGTATGACCCCATCACAAATCCTACCAGATTAGAGACTCCTTCTCCAGCCACATAAAGAGTGTTTGCCTGTAAAAGATTTTCGTCACCCACTATGATTTTAACAGATACTTTATAGTTTATGGCAAAATAATACTCTAAAAGGATTAATAAGAAATACACTATATATAAGAGCATTATACTATATAAAATTAAAAGAAAAAATATCAATAGAGAGGATAATATAATGCTGAGCGCTCCTATTTTCTTTTTATCATACTTATCAACATGATATCCTACCAGCGGTGAGAGAAACACGGGGATAATCTCCATTGGAAGATAGATTAGGGAAGATATGAGTGCAGAGCCACTATGGTACCAAAGAGTGTAAAATAAAAAAGCACCATAAATAGCAGTACTACAACTAACTAAAATAGAAGATATAAAAATCATATAAAAATTTTTTTCAAGTTTATTATTCAAAGTATAACCACCCCAATATTTCAAATTTTTTAAGTAAAGAGTGGATTTTTTCCTTACTTATGCCTGTGTTTATAGAAATATCTTCAATGGTGTTACTTCCATCACAATATTTTAAGATTTCTAAAACTTTATAACTTTTTGCTTTTATTAGCTCATTAGTTTTTCTATTATAAATAAGAGGTGGATCCGGTTCAGCATATCTCAATATTATGTATTTGCTTAATTTTGGTTTAATTTCTGAATATTTCATGTCATCACTCATTATTATCACTCCCATCTCCCAGAGGTGAAAAATCAGGATCTATATTATCTTTTATGTACTCAAAACAAAAGGGATGTGGATATGCATACGAATTAAAGAGATTCAAAGATATCCCAAAACAATGTGGGCATTTATTATCTTTCCAAAATGGACATTGATATCTATAAAAACATCCTAAAGGATGCAAATTTCTTGTTTCGTTTAAAAAAGGATCATATTTCCACAACTTTATGGGGTCTTCATATAATATATTACCTCCTTTTTTCCGTGGTTCACCTGCGTTCATAAATGTAAAACAACCATAAACAAAACCTTCTGGGTCAATGTATAATTCTGCACTTCCTGCATCACACACATGCCCCCTGTTTGGTAAGATATCCAGAAGAATTCTTTTTATTACCAATCTTAAATTTCTCTTTTTAGAAGATAAGAGATTGGTAGGAATCAAATCTTTGTAATCAAAATTGGGTTTTTTATTTAACATACTCCAATTTTTCCATGCCCTACCCATCGGGATAAAACGACCATATACATCTAATTTCAGGTCATATTCTTCACAAAAATTTATAATTTTTAAAAATTCTTCTTTGTTTCTTTTTGGATGAATAAGCGAGTTTATTTTAATCTCACCATCATAATATTTTCTTAAATTTTTTATACCCTCTATTGCCTGTTTATATCCTCCTCCAGTAAGCCAGTTATGTGTTTCCTCGTCTCCACCATGAAGACTTATTGCTATTGAATACGGCTCATTTTCTGCTATGATCTTAGCCTTATTTGATGTTATCAATGTACCATTCGTAAAAAGCCCCCAACCAAAATTTTTATTATTTATTAATCTTACAATGTTATCAAATTGAGGATGTAATAATGGCTCACCACCATTTATATTTATATTCAATATTTTAAGGGTCTGGAGTTTATCAACAACTATCTTTATATTATCAAAAGACATACTTTTTGATGTTGGTTTACAATCATATGCACAATGTTTGCAGTTGAGATTACACTTAAAAGTAGGATAAAGGTGTGCTGTAACAGGATATGCAAGGCTTAATGACAAAATAACACCTCTACAAAAAATAAAAAATAAAGATTTTTTAAATTAATCCACAATTATTGTGGGATATGGCTCACGACACAGATCTGCCATTTCAGACACTTCTGTTGATGCTATCTCTATATCTATTTCATTTTTTACATCTTCCATCTTTCTTTCCTCCTGCCCTTTAGGGGCATTAGAGGTAATTGCATATATATATAACCTTTACGATTTTGCATGTGAATGCAATTTATGTTTAAAAGAAAGACCTTTTCTATCACATCATTTATGCCACAAGGCATTACTAATGTGCTAGAAAAACCTTTTAATTTTTGAACATGATAACCCATTATGGCAGTGAAGATGGAAGTGGTGGATGTTGAAAAGCCCGGGGAAGAGGTGAACGTGATCATAGGGTACACGCATTTCATAAAGAGCACCGAGGACATATACGAGGCTCTGGTGACGAGCATGCCGGGAATAAAGTTTGGATTAGCCTTTTGCGAAGCATCAGGACCGAGATTGATACGATACGAGGGCACAGACGAAGAATTAGTGAAGTACGCTGTGAAGAATTGCGAGAAAATCGGCGCAGGCCATGCATTCGTAATTCTATTGGGCAATGCATACCCGATAAATGTTCTCAATTCCCTTAAGAATGTGCAGGAGATAACGCGCATCCTCGTGGCAAGTGCGAATCCATTACAGGTGATAGTGGGTGAGACAGAGCAGGGTCGGGCGATTCTGGGCATTGTTGACGGCTTTGCACCGCTGGGCGTGGAGGATGAGGAGAAGAGAAAAGAGAGAAAGGAATTCCTGAGAAGGATAGGGTACAAACTATGAATCTCTACGACGTGGAATCTGATTTTTACGATTTGTTTTACTTTGATTTTCAGGATGATATTGAGGTGTATCGCCGTCACTCCTGCGGGCGTGTTCTGGAGTTCATGACCGGCACTGGACGCATTCTGTATTACCTCAATCCACCGTACGGTGTGGGTGTGGATATAAACGATAACATGCTGGAAGGCGCCAAAAAAAATCTCAGGGGCAGGAATGTGAGATTGGTGAAGGGAGATGTGCGAGATGTGGCGCTCGGGGAGAAATTCTGCCTCATCATAATCGGTTATAACTCAATTCTGATGTTTCCCCGTGAGGATAGAATAAAGATTCTGAAAAACGCCGCAAGGCATCTCAGCGAGGATGGAAAGATAATGATTGACATTGTCAACCCTTACATGATGGTGGAGGGTATAGTGCACCACGGTGCCACAGTGGAGAAAGATGGAGTGTACTACAGCAGATTTTTCGTTCCCAGATGGATGGGGGACAGGTGGGAGATTCTCTACTTCTACGACATTGTGGAGCGAGAGAATGTGAGAAGAAGATATGCGAGCCTCAACCTCTATCCCCTGTATTCGTACGAGGTGGAAGAAGAGGCAAGGGCTGCAGGATTGATTGTGAAGGAAATTTATGGGGATTACGATTTCTCCGAGTTTGAAGAGAACAGCGAGCGCATAATTGCAGTTCTGGTGAGGGATAATGGAGGGAATAAGGAAATATAAAAGCGGCGTGGCAATTGACATTGAGGTATCTCCCAATTCCAAGAAAGAGGAAATTAAGGGGTACAATCAGTGGAGAAAGAGGGTCATCGTTGCCATGAAGGAGAAGCCGGAGAAGTTCAAAGTGAACAGAGAGCTCATCTCGTTTTTCTCCTCTCTATTCAACGTTCCCCAGGATAGAGTGCGCATAATCTCAGGGGAGAAGAATCCGCACAAAACCATATACGTTGAGGGTGTGAGCGAGGATGCTGCGAGAGATGTTATCCGAAGAAGAATTGAGAGAGTTTGAGTCCCTGATTGAGGAGTTGAGGGAGGAGAATAAAAATTCCCCTGTGTTAGTTGAAGGCAAACACGACGAGCGAGCGCTGCGCAATCTCGGGCTGAGGGGAGAGATAATAAAACTCAACGAGGGAAAGAGCGTGGTGAATTTCGCTGAGAAGATAGCATCTCGCTATTCCACAATCATTCTTCTCTTTGACTGGGACGAGCGTGGCAGAAAACTCACGGGAGAGATAGCATCTTTGCTCAGGGAAATGAATGTGGAAGTGAATCTGGAGTTCTGGGTTAAGATTCAGGGAATGATTCCGCATGTTTCATCTGTGGAAGAACTTAGAGTTTAATTCGTTTATCGCCGAATCACACAACGATAAAAACTAAATACCCAGTTTCCATTTTCGTGGCAGGTGAGAACATGGTTGGAATTGTGACCTATGGAAGTTACGTGCCTCTGTACCGGATAAAGAGCGCGGAAATCGCGAGAATATGGGGAGACAATGCGGAGCATCCCGAGAAGGGGCTGGGAATCATTGAGAAGACCGTGCCTGCGTACGATGAGGATGCAGCTACCATCGCGGTGGAGGCTCTCCGCAACGCTCTACGCAGAAAAAACGTGCCCGGCGAGAAAATAGGAGCGATTTTTGTGGGTAGTGAATCGCACCCCTACGCGGTGAAGCCAACTGCATCGCTCATTGCGGAGGTTGTTGGAGCGTATAATGCGCATGCTGCAGATCTGGAATTTGCGTGCAAGGCCGGAACCGCGGCAATGCAGAACGTTTACGCCATGGTGAAGGCTGGAATGATTGATTACGGAATAGCCATAGGAACGGATACCTCTCAGGGCCAGCCGGGAGATGCTCTGGATTATTCTGCATCCGCAGGCGGAACCGCATACATAATAGGAAAGGATGAGGTCATAGCGGAGATAAATCACACTGTTTCGTTCGTCACGGACACCCCTGATTTCTGGCGCAGGGAGGGGCAGAGGTATCCCTCGCATGGTGGAAGATTCACCGGCGAGCCAGCGTATTTCAAGCATGTAATGACGGCGGCGAGGATGCTCATGGACAGAGCCGGCACTGAGCCGAAGGATTACAACTACGTGATTTTCCACCAGCCAAACGGAAAGTTTCCTCTGAGAGTTGGGAAGAGGCTGGGATTCACCAAGGAACAGATTAAGGACGGCTTGCTCACCCCATACATCGGGAACACTTACTCGGGAGCCACGCCCACCGGGTTGAGTGCGGTGCTGGACATTGCAAAGCCGGGTGATAGAATACTGGCGGTTTCATTTGGAAGCGGTGCTGGAAGCGATGCCTTTGACATAACTGTCACGGATGAGATGGAGAGATTTAACAGGAAAGCCGCTCCGAAGGTCTGGGACATGATAAATAGAAAGAAGTACGTGGATTACGCCACATACCTCAAGTTTCGCCGCATGATAGTGGAGGTGGATTAAATGAGAGATGTTGCAATAATTGGAGCTGGAGAGACGAAGTACGGAGAGCACTGGGAGAAGAGCCTTAGGGATTTAGTGGTGGAGGCTGGATTGAAGGCAATTGAGGACGCAAACATCACAGGCGAGGACATTCAGGCCATATTTGGAGGCAACATGAGTGCTGGAAGCTTTGTGGGTCAGGATCATGTGGGAGCACTAATCTCAGATTTTGCAGGATTGGCAGAAACCAATGTGCCTGCGATGCGCATAGAGTCTGCGTGCGCAAGCGGGGCCGCTGCTCTTCACGCAGGGTTCATGGCAGTGGCCTCAGGGATGTACGATATCGTTCTCGTTGGTGGAGTGGAGAAGATGACCGACTTGCCCGGAGATATGGTCACGGATATACTTGCGGGAGCAGCGGATCGCGAGTGGGAGGTGTTCATGGGCGCAACTTTCCCGGCACTGGCTGCCATGATGACCCGCAGGTACATGCACGAGTTCGGAATGACCGAGGAGCAGATGGCTCTGTTTCCTGTGATTTCTCACAAGCATGGAGCCATGAATCCAGACGCACATTTCCAGAGGGAGATCACCGTGGATACTGTTCTCAAATCCCCGATAGTTGCAGAGCCTCTGAGAGTGATGAACTGCTCGCCTGTAAGCGACGGAGCCGCGGCGTTGGTTCTCACCTCAGGAGACATGGCAATGCACTTCACAGACTCTCCCATAAAAATATCCGCCTCGTCATTTGCAAACGAGTACATATCCCTGCATTCTCGCGACTCTCTTCTAAAATCCGTATCAACTGTTGAAGCGGGAAAGAAAGCGTATAAGATGGCAAAAAAGGAGCCGAAGGACATTGATTTGGTGGAGATACACGATGCCTTCTCAATAATCGCAATTGAAGGCTTGGAGGATCTCGGATTTGCAAAGAAGGGCGAGGCTTGGAAACTTGCGGAAGAAGGGCAGCTTTACTACGATGGCTCTTTGCCGTACAACGTATCCGGAGGATTGAAAGCCAAGGGTCATCCGGTGGGTGCCACTGGAGTTGGACAGGTTGTGGAGATTGTCAAGCAATTGCGCAACGAGGCCGGAAAGAGGCAGGTGCCCGATGCCCGCGTTGGTCTTGCGCACAATGTGGGTGGAACCATGACTTCAAGCATCGTGCATATTCTGGAGGTGTTCTAAATGGTCGTGCCACGATTCTGGAGAGAGAGAAGGTACAGGTACAGTCTCATCGGAACTAAATGCCCTGTTTGCGGCACGGTTTATTTCCCCCCGCGCAACGTGTGTCCAAAGTGCGGCCGCGAGAGCGTGGGCAAGATGGAAGAGTTCCAATTAAGTGGCAGAGGAGAGGTGTATTCGTACACAGTGGTGCATCAGAATGTGCTGGGATACAAGTACCAGAAGCCGTACGTGATGGCCATAGTGCAGACGCCAGAAGGACCAAAGATCACCGGGCAGATTGTGGATGTTGATCCAGATGAGGTGCACATAGGAATGAAGGTACGCGCAGTGTTCCGCAGAATCGGCGAGGACGGAAAGGCTGGAATCATTCAGTACGGGTACAAGTTTGTGCCCGAGTGGGAGGAA
>CAYRMJ010000069.1:0-7095 GCA_964425415.1 uncultured Thermoplasmata archaeon
ATGAATGAAGAGGAGAAGGTACACATTGAGAACATAGTGGCGTCCACTGCACTTGCAGACAAGCTGGATCTGGGAAAGATTGCACTCACGCTTGACGGGGCTGAGTACGAACCTGAGCAGTTTCCGGGATTGATATACAGGCTTCAGGAGCCAAAAACTGCAGTTTTGATATTCAGAAGTGGAAAGGTGAACTGCACGGGGGCAAAGGACATAGAGAGCGTGAAAAAGACAATAAACATATTGGTTGAAAAACTAAAGCAGGCTGGAATAGATGTGTATGAGAATCCAAAAATAGTGGTTCAGAACATAGTTGCTGTTTACGACCTTGAAACGGAGCTGAATCTCACGAACATAGCCCTCAGCTTGGGACTTGAGAACGTGGAGTACGAGCCAGAGCAATTTCCGGGGCTGGTTTACAGGGTTGAGGAGCCGAAGGTTGTGCTGCTGCTCTTCGGCTCTGGTAAGGTTGTGTGCACAGGTGCAAAGAAGAAGGAGGAGATTGTGGAAGCTATTAAGAAGCTCAAAAGCGATTTGAGAAGCGTGGGTCTGATTGGCGAAAATAATATATAGTCCCTCCCAATATCGGGTTTGGGTGACGGTCAAAGCGGCGGGGAAACACCCGGTCCCATTCCGAACCCGGAAGTTAAGCCCGCCCACGTACCGTGTGCGTACTGGGATGCGCGAGCTCCCGGGAAGCACGGTTCGCTGTCACCCATTCTCAAAAAATTTTAAAGATGCTTGGTTTTTCTTCTAAATCTTCCAAAGATTATGGTAAGCGTAATTAGTATGGGCATAAATGTAGGCGTTGAAAATTCAGGGACTGTTTGTGAATAGAGGCCCGCATGGTCCACATACGCATCGTTGCTTGGCATGTAGAAGCCCAGATATCCCGTGGAAGGAAGGTACGAGGAGACATCAATGTTTTCCATGACTCTCTGTCCATCTATGTACACGTCCATTCTTCCGCTCGCAATCCTTATGAAGAATGTGTTTTCATTCTGAGGTATGTACGGGGTGGATGCTGAGGCAATTGAATGCTCTGAGCCGTCAAAATGCAAAATCTCGGCGGTGCCATTCGGATTCAGCCTGAATCCTAAGTAATCGTCTTCACTCTCCGCATATATGAATGTTAGCGCATTGGACCCGTAATCCGAACGGGCGCGATAACTGAAATAAACATCTCCGCTGTGTTCTCCCTTTTTGAAAACCATGCCAGATATCAGCATCTCTCCTCCGGAGGTGTATGCGTTACCACTTTGAACAGTCCAGTTGTCCATCGTGTTCATCTCGTCGCTCATTTCAACGCTGAGAGCTGGGTCATACACCATTATGCTCCCATGGTATGTTTCTCCAAACCATTCCACATACTCCCTCACCATTCTCCACGAGAATGAGTACTTACCCGGAACCTGAGGTGCGGTTATATTGAAAGAGAAGGTGTATGAGTCTCCGGGATAAACTTCCTTGCCGCTCTGTATTTCCACTCTGCCAGTTCCCCATATCAGATTGTCCTGCGGATCCTGTGAGCCTAAGCGATAGTTCCTGTTGCGGTCCCAGTACGTATCGCCAGTGTTTTTCATGCTTATTGTGACTCTTTTCGTTTCACCACAGTTCATGGATTGTGGATGTTCAGCACTCTCAAACTCTGCATCGTTATTGAGCTGGGTTCCTGTGAAATTGTCACGAAACGCGTACCCGTTTTTCTTCAATCGGTAACTGGTGTCGTAAAGGCCAAAATGCAGCTCTGAGGAAGGTGTGTTTGGAGGCACACCAGAATCGGAGAAATCAAGCAAGGTCCATACCGAAGGGTACACGCCCTCGTAGTTCTTTATCACATTCAAATTATCCTTCATCCACTCTGCAACATCATCTTCGTTCCACGGCACAGGGTCTCCATTTGAGTACTTTCCGCCAGTGGGCCTGCCCATCTCCTCTATCAATACGGGTCTGTGAATAACTGCCCTTAGCTTGGAGAGAGCATCGTTAAGCACAGCAGTGTCTTCGTACCAGTGAAATATCACAAAATCGCCGTAGTTGTTTATGTCATTTCTGATTATGCATGGTCCCAGTTCCACGCGCACATCGTCAAAGTCCACGGTGCTTCCGCCCTCAGCCTGAAGTGCAAGACCGCCGTATATGTTTCCGCTGCTGTTTATGGGATTATCGTCCCAGAAGTAAATCACTCTGTTTCCGTCAAAGTACACTTCTGTTTCGTTCCTGAAAGATACTATGTGAAAAGTGTGCCATGTTAGCGGATCCTTGGATACGTTCACATTCGCCAGCATGTTGTGCCACACGCCATTCTGCATCTTTGCAAGCTCCAGATATTCGTCCGTTTTGAGTATGAGAGCGTAGTAATTGTTGTCATCAATGTACCTGAATAGAATTCTGCCAACATTCCATGATTCGCTACCAGCACTCTCAGTTTTCATTCTCAACGTTATGTTCAGGCCCCACTTGCTCCACCATGAATGGTCCTTGGCAACAGAGATTCCATTATAACCCCTGAAAAAGCCTGAGTTTGTGTCCCATGCGCCCGATTCAATATCCCAGTTTCCGCTTCCGCTGCTGAAATCATCGTTCAGAACAATCGTGTTGGTTATTGTTCTATCCCCCAAGAACCAGCCGTACTCGCCCACGGATACGAGATGGTTGTGGTCATCGCTTTTCACCTCGTTGATGATTTGAGATATGTAGTTCATTATGTACGGTTTGCTGGCGTACGGAGTCCATCCTCCATAGTAGTAATGATCAGGCTCGTTTCTCACGTCCCAAGCGAATATTCGGGGATCGTCTTTGAATTTAGTTACTATGCTTCTGACATGCTGGAGCTGGTCATCAATGTTCGTGTACGGATTGCACCAGTCAAGAAGAGTCACTATCGCCTTCATGTTGTACTTGTCAATTATGCTGAGCATTCTGTCAAGCTTGCTTAAATTCTCAGCATTCACGTTTGCCCCCCCCGAAGGCATTGTATTGGATTATTATTCTAACCACGTTTATTCCCAAAGCATGAGCTCGTGCCATGTCCGTATCTATCACATTCTCTATGCTGAAAAAATGGTCCCACATCTTGTTCCATCCGTAATCGCGAGGAAAGTAATTCACACCTTTTGGTACGAATACCTTTCCTCCCAAATAGAACTTGTCACCTACAATTGTGATGAATGGATTGTAAGTTCTGTGCTCATATTGGTGTGTGGGTTGCTCATACACCATGACCATTGCAGGCACGACGCTGAGAAGCACCATGAGTATTGCGAGGGGATAAAGCCACTTCATTGTTAATATAAATGAAAAAATGGTATTTAATTTATTCCTTTAAAACCACGAGTCAAGGCTTCTCTGCTCCCGCACCTTTCTGAACTCCAGCATCTTCTCCATTGCACTTTTGACTCTTTCCTCCGAGAAATCGTGCTCTTCGCACATGAATTCCAGCAACCCCTCCTCATCAACATCCTTCCACTTCAGCTGATAATCATCGCTCACATTCGGGTTCAAAAACAGATTGCGAATTTCCTGATAATTCTCAATCACTATGTTTTTTTCCCTCATAACATTCTCCAAGTCTCCATGCTTTTTTATAAGTTTCAGTGCTGTTTTGGGGCCTATTCCCTTCACTCCGCGATTGTAATCGGTGCCCACCAGTATGCCCAAGTCCACAAGCTGCTCCCGCGTTATTTCCATATTTTTCAAATTCTCAGCCAAGTCAATTAGCTCAGGCTTTACCTCCACGTAAATCTTCTTTCTCGGCAATTTTCTGCGGCCCGTGATGGCCATGTTTCGCACCAGCCGCGGTGCGCCGAAAAGCATTGAATCGTAGTCTTGTGAGGCTGATGCATAAGCGTCGCCCTTTGCAGCCATGTACGCGGCCTGAGCCTCTCCCTCGCTGGGCGCCTGAACCCAAGGCACGCCCATGAAGTTCAGGAGCTTCTTTGATTCTTCCACCATATCTCTGCTTAAATATGTGGCCTGCTGCGCCTTGGTTCTGGCAAGCTCCTCATCTCCCCGCTCCTTTGCTTCCTGCCACTCCTCTCTCGCTCTTCGCCTTATTTTCATTCTCTCCTCAATGGTGCGCATCTTCAGGTCCGGTGGTCTGCCATCAAAAACGTACACAGGCTTAATTCCCTCGGCCATGTAATTTGAAGTTCTGTAAAGCAGCCCGGATAGATGCGATGTTACTCGCCCTTGTGAATCCATCAGGGGAGTGCCATCCGGCTGTCTTATTATGCTCAGAAATTGATACAATGCGTTGTAGGCATCAATGGCAATCACGCGGCCCTTCAAATCCCCGAACTTAATCTCCCTTGCGGTTACAATATCTCCGATGTTAACGCCCATTCACGTTCACCTTGTGCCCACATCATATCCATATTTTAAAATCTTTTTGTATTTGCTTTGATTATTGCCTCTATCACCGTATCCTCATCTGCATTTGTCTTTATACCCTGAGGTGAGAAGTGTGTACGATGTGCATCGTATCCCATATCATTCAAAATATCAATTATTAAGGAGAGTGAAGGCTGAGATGCGTGAAGTTCAGAGCAAATTTGCGGAATATCGTAGTACATAAAGTGTCTCTCATTTTTCCAGAGATTCAGGTATTTTTCCAGTTCTGATTTGCTTGGCACTTCAGGCACTTTGGCGTTTTGCAAAAACTCAAAATCGTGGATATCTCCAAGCCAAAGGGGACCACCACATCGGCCATTTCCTATGCTCCTTAATGTTCTTTTAGCGTGATTGGAGCCTCTTCTTATTATCACATAGACCCTGTACGCGTGCTTTCTCCAGAGTGAAAAAATGGGTTCTATGCCCAAATCAAATCTTGCAGCCATTCTTCCAATGTAGCCTAAAAGTACACGCACACCAACTTCGTGATTTGAAAACTCGGGATTGATGTGTGCAAGGTACCTTCTCTCAATCCTTCTATTCTTTCCGGACAATGTGGCTGTGTCTGTGGCACTCACTCCCAGAATTCTGGCGCTGCGTATTGCAAGGTCCAGAAACGGCACGGGCGAGCCGAAGGGGTCAATGTCCACGTAATCAAATCTGCGCTCTGCGAGGAGCGAGTTTGCGTCTCTGTTGGTTATCTCTGCATCCACGCGGTTGAGCTTCACGTTCTCCTTTATTATTCGGTACGCATCCTCGCTCGCATCGTTGATCGTGGTTCTAACACCATTCTCAAGAATCATTCTTATCCCCCTCACTCCCGTGGCTGCGAGAGCATCCAGAGCGCTTCTGACCCGAAGGTTGTGTAGCAGGAAAATGGTCGTGTCTCTGTTGAACACCATCTCTCTGTTGTAAAACACACCCTCCACCTTTCCCGGCCCGCGCTGATTCACATACGGCGCAATTATCCTCGCTTTTCCCTCTTCTATTATCACAGCTGCTCCCCTTTTATGAGTTTTACAATCTTGAAAGGCAGGAGATTGCGGTTGATTGGCGTGACCTCCAGCATTCTTATGTCGTCTCTTCTTCTAATCTCCTGAAGCAGAGGATTGCGGGATTTTTTGTGGAGCGTGAGAATCATGTGCTTGTCCAGTTCCAGAATCTCTCGCACAGTGGCAACGAATTTCTTGCTCTCCACTTCCATCTTTCCTATCTCATCAATTACGATGACATCCGCTTGGTCCATCGCCATTTCCAGAGCCTTCACTCCAACTGCGTCAAGAACATCAATTTTTATTCCGTAGGGGCCAACTTTATACCGCGATTCAAAATCTCTGTGCGCGAATATCTCTCTTTCCTTTGTCATCCAGTTGAGAACATAGAATCCGACCCTGCGATTTCCCTCCTTTACCTCCTCCGTGAGCATGCCCCCGACTTTGTAACCCTCCTCCTCAAGCATGGATATGGTTTTCTCAAGAGTGGTTGTCTTTCCAACTCCCGGCAAACCGCTCAAACCTATTTTCACATACATTTTCACACACTCCTAATTTCTTTTATGTACATCAGTGGATAGTCCAGCTCCTCAATATACTCCAGTTTGCATACTGCCACTTTGTTTTCATACTGCACTTCCAGTTCAATGTCAAGCATATCTCCGTGAAGGGTTATGTACTTGTAAAAACCCTGCTTTTTGTTTATTCTGCTTCTGTCTATTTTAACACTCACGCTCTTCACAAAGGGCTGAACCTTCATGCTCTCTTCTATAGCCCTCTCAAGATACTCCACATTCTCAAGACTCAACGGTGTTCCAACGAATTGGTGGTAAACAGAACCAAGTTTTATACCAGCCTCAAAAGCTGCACGCTCAGAAGCTGTGCATCCGAAGTAGTTCTTGGCTCTGTCTCTGCTCTGAGTGAAAGTCATCTTCAAGGGACATGGCAAACAGAGATATTAGTATTTTGCAAAACTGTGAGTTTGATTATTTTCAGGCCCTAAATTTTTATATTCTTTTGGCATATATCCCCTTTATACGGGGTGACAAAAATGGAAAAAGAAGTAGTAAAATGGTCTGCGATGCTCGTTGTGGCTCTTCTGGGCCTGAGCGTGCTTGGTGCGGTGGCATCGGCGATGCCCATGGAGAAGAAGGCGCAATACGGGCAGAAGGTTGTAATCGGAGGAAGAACTTACACAACGCATGCGCCGATAAGAATTAACGGTAATGGGGATTTCAATGCGGCACATGGAGTGATTTCAGGAAATGGCACTAAGGATGACCCATACATAATTGCTGGTTGGGACATTGATGCCAATGGTGCGGGAGATGCAATATACATTGGCAACACAACGGAGTACTTTGTGGTGAGAGATTGCCAACTGCACAACGCATCATATCAATCATTGCTTTATTACGAAGGAGATGGAATAATGCTTTACAATGTCACCAACGCCAAATTGGAAAACAACACCATCCACAACAATCGGTATTATGGCATCTACTTGGATTCATCCAGCGGCAACACGCTCGGAAACAACACAATCTACAACAATTCCGGGGCTGGCATTGACCTGTGTTGTTCCAGCAGCAACACGCTCGCAAACAACATAATATACAACAATTCTTATGGGTATGGCATCTACCTAGGGGGCTCCAACAACACGCTCGCAAACAACATAATATACAACAATTCTTATGGGTATGGCATCTAC
>CAYRMJ010000070.1:0-7025 GCA_964425415.1 uncultured Thermoplasmata archaeon
CCTCCAATAGCAATGGACAGTGTGCTTGTTGAAATTTCTGACGGGTTTACTGATGCGACTCTTACCTATAATGCCTCTGCTACTAACTACACAGCGCTGGACTCAAGCCATTTTGGAGCCATAATTGCAAGAGACATGCCCCCGTCAAACTGGCAGAGAGACAGGGTACTAACATCCGGTGATGTAGTTAGAGTGCTAATAAATGCATCTGCCATAGGTCTATACATTGCTCCCCAGACTACCATTACCATAAAGCTCATACCCAAGCACGGAGTGCCCACGCTGGTTGAATTCACAACTCCTGCCACATACACCACAAAGTATGTGGGGCTGTGGTGAGGATGATACTGGAGAGCGTGGAGGATGATCTGCGAAGCAATCTGCTGGTGGAAAAATGGCTTGGCTACCTGCTGCAGTACATGGACCACGATGCATTGAATAAGCTGATGGATTACTACCAGAGAATTGGCTGGATCTCAGAGAGAGCAAAGAAAAAGTTGATTTCCATTGCGGAAGGGATAAACTCCTCCCGCAAGGGCACATGGCAGGTGCCCAGCAGAGTGCATATAACCTCACTGCTCTTCATATTTTACCTTGCGCACGGTGAGATTCCGAGAGAAATCTATGGAATCAAGGCATACATTGATGAATTCACTGCAAATCCAGAGGGTATGCTATCCCTCTGAAATCTCAAAGCCCTCTGCAAATATTTTTGAAGTTTCGGCATCTATGCTGCAAATTCTTATCAGCTTTATTTTTGAATCTCTATGCTCATCCACGAAATCCTTCACTGCCCTCGCAAATATGGGCACAGCCCTCTTTTTTGGAAAGCCGTAAATGCCAGTGCTGATGGTGGGGATGCTTATGCTCTTCGCACCTAACTTATCAGCTAAGATGAGAGAGTTCAGAACTGCACGATAGAGAAGCTCATTCTCATCTCCTCTACCTCTCCATATTGGGCCAACTGCGTGAATTACATACTTTGCCTTGAGTTTTCCTGCGGTTGTGTGAACTGCCTCTCCAGTTGCAACAGGCCCTCTTTTTTTAACAATTTCATCGCTCTCTCTCTGAATCTCGTATCCGCCCTTTCGCACGATTGCTCCTGCCACGCCTCCGCCATGCTGGAGATGCGTGTTCGCAGCGTTCACTATCACGTCCACCTCTTCTTCAGTTATATCGCATCTTGCAATCTCTATCTTCACTCCCCTATACACAATGGATTTAAGAATCATTCAAATCACCTCAAATGCTCTCTTATTCTGGATGCGCATTCATCGCAGAACTCTGCAGGTTTGATATCCACATCAACAACGGAATTTGAAAATTGCATCACACATCTGTTATCGCAGTGTTTCAGTCCGAAGGTGTGTCCAAGCTCGTGCATTATCTCCTTTTTCACCCTCTCAAAGTATCGTGCTCCTGTGGCTCTGAGGCGATGCACGGATACGATACATCCTCGCTCATTCTTTGCAGCCAGCCCCAGAAGAAAGTTGTAGCCCTCAAATGCCATGTCCTCCGATACTATGCCCACCACCCTATAGCCAGGATATTTTAAAACATGATCAAGTATGCACAGTGCGTTGTACTGTCCCCTCTCTGTAATGAGGCACTTTTCCGGCATGGGTATGCGAGCATAAATCTTAAATGTGTGATTAAACACAGCTTGCAGACCATTTTTTATTATTTCTATCTCCGCAGGGGGCACGTTGCCAACAACCACGATGTTTATATCTTCCACAGATGGGTAATTATATTGGAACTTTAAAAATCTTATTCATAAAAATTGGAGTTTATACTACGATTATTTATTTGACTACTTTACATGTGCATCCATAATATTATCTTGACTATTGGGCGAAATGAGAACATATATGGTTTTTACGTTTATTTAGGAGGTTTAATGATTTACGTGCTCTGCAACCCCATCACACATTGAAAAAGTTTAAATATCTTAACTTCATAACCTAAACTGGTGATGTGTGTGAAGGCGACATGGATTGTGGGAGTGATAGCAATTGCAATTCTCCTCAGTGGTCTGGGGGGGGCGATGGGAGAGCATCCGAACAATAAATGGATGAATCATGGAAGTTTTAAAGGCATGGTGTTCTGGAATGGGCATATTCGTTATGTCATCCATGGTCTGCATGCCACTGTGCTTGGGGAAAAGAGTAAAATATTGATTAAAGATGTGTCTTTCAAGATATATGTGCATGATGGAAAATGGAAGAGTATTGATTATGTGCCAACAAATTTAGAAATATACAATTCAAACGGAACACATTTTGTGATTGTAGAGGGCGAGCACAGAGGTGTGTTATATTCTCACATATCTTTGAAGTACGAGCAAAGAGAGAATTTTTCATTGTATCAACCGTTGTATCCTCAACTATGGATCACATTTAACAGGAGCGTTGAGTACAAGATAGTTTATAAAATAAGTGGGATTCATATAAATAAACTGATGGTTATGGACAATGGGACGGGGTACACAGAGCCACCATTCAAGCATGGGCACATGAAGCACGTTATTTTCAATTCCTCTGTGAGAAAAAGCATGGTGTTTAAAGACTGGCAGGACATAATGATTGGATACAAAAATAGAAAAAAGAAATTTGGATTTAACTGGGAACTGGAAAAGGAAAAATTCAGGGAATTGATATTGAGGACGAATGGGAGCTACACAGATACAATAATTAGCACCAAGCCTGAAAAAAGCAAAGAATATGAAATAGAGACTTTCCATCCGCCCATACCTGATACTGGAGGAGGTGGCGGTGGCTCAGGTGGCGGCGGAGGAAGCACACCCACAGATTCCGATGGAGATGGACTATCTGATGATACCGAGATTGCTGGGTGGTGGGCGTACTGGTATGATCACTCAGGTAAAAAACATGTTAAGTTTGTAACATCGGATCCCCAAAATCCAGATACTGATTATGATGGATTAAACGATTATGATGAATGGGAACATTTGCTAGATCCAACTAACAGAGATACAGACGGCGATGGCATGTCAGATTACTACGAGATGCATTACGGCAAGCCGGCGGGGGGCTGGCAGGAGCCACATTACTACAACGAGAGGTATGCAGTAATTATTATTGGTGGGGGATACGAATCCTCAGGAGATGAGGCATTTTACTTAGCATTTTGGAACGATGGGAAGGCAATGTACTATAAATTGGTAAATGATTATCGTTATTCGCCGGAGAATGTGTATTTAATGTCTTCAAGATGGTATGTCTCTGGAGTTGGGTGGAAGGGCCATGATACAACTACGGATTCTATAGTTGATGGTGAGGCAATGTGGAATGTCTCAGGCAAATACGATATTAAAGACGCTCTGGACGATATTGCACGGAAGATAACAGTACATGATTCCTTGTTTATCACCATTATCGCACATGGCGGTAAATATGGACAAAATGCCGGATTTTTCATCGTAAGATCAGGGGTTTCAGCTTCAGAAGCAGAAAATAACCCCATATCACAGAGAAATCCTATTGAGTGTGACTACGATAGGAATGGTAATTTAGGGGCGTATTTAAATTCACATTTTGGTGGAAACAACGGGATCCCAAGAAGATATGCTGTTATGTCCATTGTTATTCAATCATGTAATAGTGGGTCCTTTGTTCAGAATCTTAAAGGAGATCATAGAATAATCATTACCGCTGCCAAATGGGATGAAGATACATGGACAGAAACTGGAAGTAATAATAATCATTGGACTTTTTTGTATGAAGGTGCCACTTCCATAGATAACGTAATTATTGTGGAAAGATATCCTGGATTTATAGAAAATATGGAATCTATTGATAATCCTAATTCATTATATGCAATGTACCAAGGTGGGTTGAATAGCTCTCAGCATAACATAGTACTTGTTAATTGGGGTTCTGGTATTACAATACCTCTTTATTATACATCAACTCCTCAAATTTCTGATATTGATCTGGCAAGGGAGGTGTACCTATGAGAAAGAAAAAATATTTGAAAGAGCAGCGAAACATACAGATTGCCATTATGATTGGTTTAGTGTTCTTTATTTCTTTTTTAATATTTATATATTTTATAGTTTTAAATATGGGGTGTGCATAAATGGAGATTGAAAAGCAGGTAAAAATCTTAAAAATCGTTAATATTGCTCTTGTTGTACTGCTAATTATTGCAGCATACTTCGTTGTATTGAAAGCAACTACATTATGCCATCATACAACAATCACGGGTAAATTAATTTATCTTGAAGATATATCTAGACCAGAAAATCCAAAAGTTGGAGTGTATCTAAAGTTAATTCTTGAATATCCGAAATATGTAAAATTCGGAGAGAAAATTGATTGCGGATTTTTAGTGATGGCCAATGCAACAACGGAGGTTGGGATACACCTTGAAAATACTACGGGAAACAAAAAAGATGGGTTCATTGTTGATGTGAAAGATAAAAACAGCAATGGCGTGATTGATACAGGAGATATATTCCATATATATGGGCGACCTTTAACTGGATACAAGATTATGTTTGAAGTAAATGCTATAAGGGGAAATTTACATATCTACATACCATAGGGAGGTTCTAAAGTAAGTATCCATGTGAAAAAGTTATAAATAAAAATACACCTTTTTTTATGTTATTAGATTTTTTGGAGTATTCAGAAATGGAAAGAGTTGATTGTAGGAAGTGGAGGCTATTTCTCATTTATTTGTAGGTATCTAATTTGAAAGCCATACGGAATTTTAAAGATATCACCCCTTCACCACACCTAGTGGCACGAGCCTTGCAACTATTCTGGATATCCCTGCACCTTCCACCGCTTTAACCACATCATCCACGTTCTTGTAAGCGTCCGGTGCCTCCTCCGCTGCGACGCGGTTGCTCGCGCTCCTCACGTATATTCCTTTCTTGTTCCACAGCTCTCTCTTAACCTCATCGCCCTTGAATCTTCTCAATGCCTGATGTCTGCTCATCACCCTTCCAGCGCCGTGGCATGTGGAGCCGAACGTTTCCTCCATGGCTTTCTGAGTGCCAACCAGCACGTAGGATGCGGTGCCCATGTCTCCCGGAATGAGCACAGGCTGTCCCACGTCTCTGTACATTTGCGATAGCTCTTCTCTCCCGGCGGCGAATGCCCTCGTTGCACCCTTGCGATGCACATAGACCTTCATCCTCTTTCCATCCACGGTGTGTTCCTCCAGCTTTGCGATGTTGTGCGCCACGCCGTAAATGAGGTGCATTCCCAGATTTTCCGGGTCTTCCCTGAAAACCTTCCCGAAGGATTCACGAACCCAGTGCATTATGAGCTGGCGATTTGTGAATCCGAAATTGGCGGCGGCGCTCATTGCTGCGAAATATTCCTCGGCTTCTTTGCTCTTCACAGGGGCGCAGGCCAGCTGCCTGTCCACTAAATTTATTCCGTACTTGCGGGATGCCTGCTCCATCACACGGATGTAGTCCGTTGCCACCTGGTGCCCGAGTCCACGAGATCCGGTGTGGATCATCACCATAACCTGCCCCTCTTCAACTATGCCGAATCTCTTCGCTATTTCCGGAATGTAAATCTTATCAACCTTCTGAACCTCCAGAAAGTGGTTCCCTGCGCCCAGAGTTCCGAGCTGAGGGGCTCCTCTCTTCTTCGCCTTGTCGCTCACCTTCTCGTGATTGGCGAATTTTATGCTGCCTCCCTCCTCTATTCTCTCCATGTCCTCATTCCATCCGTACCCATTCTCCACGGCCCATTTCACCCCTCTATCCAGCACTTCGTTGAGCTGTTGCATGCTGAGCCGCAGTTTTCCCTTCTCGCCCACGCCGGAAGGCACATTGAGAAATATGGTGTCTATCAACTCTCTCAATTTTTGCTTCACGTCCTCGTATCTTAAATCAGTTCTGAGCAGTCTAACACCACAGTTTATATCGTACCCCACGCCTCCCGGAGAGATTATTCCCTCTTCAGAATCAAATGCGGCCACTCCGCCTATCGGAAATCCGTAGCCCCAGTGTATGTCGGGCATAGCCATGCTCGCCTTGACTATTCCCGGTAGAGTTGCAACATTGGCCACCTGCTCAGGGGCGTTATCCTTCTTTATTTGCTCAATCATGTGCGAGGATGCAAATATTATGCCTGGCACGTTCATTTCGGGCTTATACGATTCAGGAATCTCCCACCTGAACGCGTCCTTCTTCTTCAATGGGCCATTCCACATTTAGCATCACCGCGCTTACTATAATCTGCGAGTATTTAAATTTTGGTGGAATGTAGAGTTATTCAATCTTTATTTCAGCCACCTTCCCACGCTTTAGAAGTCCTTTGTATATCATTTCTGGAATGTGCAACACATCTTCCTTCCTCAAAACTAAAGCTCTGTTTCCAGAGAGCGCTACTGTAACTGGAGCCACGACGCGAATAAGAACATAGTTTTCATTGATTTTTTCTTGTGGTGTGGTTTCTAAATTTTTAGAAGTTTCTTCCTCTTGAACTTCCACACGCTCTTCATTTTTATTATTCGTTTCATCTTGAATTGGAAGCGGCTCAACAACCACATTTCCTCTCTCGCCAGTTATCAAAAATTTTCTGAAGTTCTCAACCATTAATTTCATATCGTTATAAAAGTCCATCTCATCCCGTGTAAGGTTCTTTGTTTTTATGCTCTCAGATACCGTGGCCATGAGAATCTTTCTCAATCTCAAATCAACAATTTCTTCCAGAGAGTTTTTGAGCTTTGTTATCTCTTCCGTGAGCGCTCCACCATTCTCATAATCGCCCATATCAAAATACTTCTTTGCTTCAATTTGCAATCTTTCAAGCTCATCCCGAACTTCTGCGTAAAAATTCCTCTCTATTGGGGAGAAACCATCTTTCCTTCGTTTTTCATCTCTCTTGATTTCCTTTATGTGCGCCGCCACAGACCCAACTTTCACAGTTGGTCTAAGTGGTGAAGGTATATATCTTTTTGGAATCTGCTCTGTCGCATAAACAGTGTGCGAAGAGCGGAAGATGAAGATGAATGAAATGGCAAATAAATAAAAA
>CAYRMJ010000071.1:0-6741 GCA_964425415.1 uncultured Thermoplasmata archaeon
TGTTCTGGGCATAAAGTTTTATAATGAAATGCCATAATCCACGAGAAGAGAGGTGATGAAAAGATGCAACCAGCACAGATGGCGTATGATAGAGCAATCACGGTGTTTAGCCCTGATGGTAGATTGTTTCAGGTTGAATATGCCCGAGCGGCGGTTAAGAGGGGCTCAACAACTGTGGGAATAAAATTCAAAGATGGTGTGGTTCTAATTGCAGATAAGAGGATAAAGAGCAAGCTCATAGAGGAAGAGCTGATGGAGAAAATTTATGTGATTGATGAGCACATAGGTTGCGCAACCTCAGGTCTTGTGGCGGATGCGAGAATACTTGTGGATTACGCAAGGCTCATATCTCAGATTGAGAAGGTAACTTATGGAGAGAAAATCACCGTGGAGCAATTGGTGAAGAGAATCAGCGATTACAAGCAGCAGTACACGCAGTACGGTGGAGTCAGGCCCTTCGGAGCCTCGCTTCTCATTGGGGGTGTTGATGACAAGGGCGTGTATCTCATGGAGACAGAGCCCAGCGGAGCGGTTATGGCGTACAAGGCAGGGTGCATAGGCTCTGGAAGAGAGACTGTCATGGAAATTCTGGAGAAGGAGTATGAGGATGGTATGAGCATGGATGATGCAATATTCCTGGGATTGAAGGCTATTGAGGCAGTTTCAGATGAAGCGCTTGATAAAATCATACTGGAAATAGGCTACGTGAAGAAAGGCTGTAAATTCAAGAAGATGGGTAAGAAAGAGATTAAAAAGTATGTGGATAAGTACCTGAAGACGAAAGAGGGTGAGAAGGGAGATGGTTCGGCTTGAAGATGCAATCGTGGCCAGATATGAGCACAAAGGCCACAGATTTGAGATTTTAATTGACCCAAAGGCCATTGACGATATAAAATCAGGCAAAATAGAAAATGTAGTGGATTACATGGTGATAGATGAAATTTTCAAAGATGCAAGGAAGGGTGATAGAGCGGGAGAGGAAGCCATCAAGGAGGTCTTCGGTACCGAGGATGTGAATGAGATTGCAAAGGTAATTGTAAAGAAGGGGCAGGTACAGCTCACAACCGAGCAGCGGCGCAAGATGCTTGAGGAGAAGAAGAGGAGAATAGTGATGGAGATTGCGAGAAATGCTATTAATCCTCAGACTGGAGCGCCGCACCCGCCGCAGAGAATTGAAACTGCAATGGAGGAAGCGAAGGTTCATGTGGATCCTCTCAAATCTGTGGAAGAGCAGATTCCAACGGTGTTGAAGGCAATTAGACCTCTCATTCCCATCAGGTTTGAAAAGGTTAAAATTGCGGTTAAATTGAGCGGAGATATGTATGGAAAAACCTATGGTGAGATATCCAAAATGGGCACAATAATCAAGGAAGAATGGCAGAGCGATGGTTCTTGGATAGGTGTGGTTGAAATTCCTGCAGGTATGCAGGGTGAGTTTCTTGATATGCTGAACAAAAAAACGCATGGTGAAGTTCAAACAAAATTATTAAGGAGGTAATTTGTATGGAAGAAGAGAAGAAAATCCGAAAAATAGTTGTTCCCGGCGAGGTAATTGAGGAAGAAGGCAAGCCGGGGAGAGGTGTGTTTTCCGAGAACGGGAGATTGTATTCAATGTATCTTGGAATTGTAGATTCCCGTTCTGGATACGTGAATGTGATACCCCTTTCCGGATGCTACATTCCGAAGAGAGGAGACAAGGTGATTGGAAAGATAGTTGATATCGCACCCATGAACTGGGTGGTGGACATAAATGCGCCGTACTACGCGCCCCTGCACGTTAACGACGTTCCTTGGCGTGTGGAGTTTGGCGATACTGGAAGGTTTCTGAGCATCGGCGATGTGGTCCTCGCGAAAGTGAGCAATGTGAACGAGATGGGGCAGGTGTGGATAACCCTGAAGGAGCAGGGCCTTCGCAAGCTTGAAGGTGGACATATAATTCAGATTTCCCCATCCAAGGTGCCCCGCGTGATAGGAAAGAGCGGCTCAATGATACAGATGCTCAAAGACTACACCAACTGCCGCATATACGTGGGGCAAAATGGAATGATTTGGATATCCGGAGCTCCTGAGGGTATAGTGAAGGTGATAAAGGCAATAAGAATGATAGAGAAGGAAGCGCACACTTATGGGCTCACGGATCGCATAAAGGAGTATTTGGAAAGAGGTGATGAATGATGGGAATGAAGAGCGATATCAGGCTCATTGATGATAACGGATTGAGAATTGACGGTCGTTTACCTAATCAACTACGCCCCATAAAGATGGATGTGGGCGTGGTAAAGAGGGCAAACGGCTCCGCATATATTGAATGGGGCGGAAATAAGATAATCGCCGCAGTTTACGGGCCAAGAGAGGCGTATCCAAAGCATGTGCAGGAATCGGATAGGGCAATTGTGCGTGCAAGGTACAACATGGCCGCGTTCAGCGTGGACGAGAGAAAGAGACCGGGTCCGGATAGAAGGAGCGTGGAGCTGAGCAAAGTGATAAGCGAGGCTCTCACCTCCGTGGTTTTCGTTGAGAAATTCCCCAGAACTGCAATTGACGTGTACATTGAGGTACTTCAGGCCGATGCAGGAACCCGTGTTGCGGGAATAACCGCCGCTTCTCTGGCACTGGCGCATGCGGGCATACCCATGCGAGATCTGGTTGTGGGCTGCGCCGCGGGCAAGGTGGACGGTGTGGTTGTGCTTGACCTGAACAAGGAGGAGGATAACTTCGGCGAGGCTGATGTGCCAATGGCCATACTGCCGCGCACTGGGGAGATTGCCTTGCTTCAGATGGATGGAGATTTAACTTACGAGGAGCTGACGAATGCCATGGAGATGGCCATGGATGCGGCAAAGGAAATTTACAGCATGGAAATTGAGACTTTAAAATCCAAGTACCGGGGTGATGAAGAATGAGCAACAAATTCTCCGAAGGAGTGGTGGCTGAATCAAAGAGAGATTACATTAAAAAGTTAGCTTTGCATGGTACGAGGATTGACGGTAGAGGTTTTGATGATGTTAGGCCAATAAATATTGAGAAAGGATTCATAAAGAGAGCTGATGGCTCTGCGCTGGTACAATTGGGAGACACGAAGGTGTTGGTGGGTGTGAAGATTGAACCCGGCGAACCGTTTCCAGACACGCCCAACAGCGGCATAATGACCACTAATGTTGAGCTTGTGCCCCTTGCATCGCCAACCTTTGAGCCCGGCCCTCCAAGCGAGGAGGCCATTGAGCTTGCTCGTGTGGTGGATAGGGGTATTAGAGAGAGCCATGCCATAGACCTTGAAAAATTGGTAATTGAAGAGGGCGAAAAGGTGTGGGTGGTGTTCATAGACATGCATGTTTTGGATTATCACGGAAACCTGTTTGACGCCTGCGGAATCGCCGCGCTGGCTGCTCTGGAAGATGCAACAGTGCCTGCTGAGAAGTTTGGTGTGGGCGAAGATTTCAAGCTTCCTTTGGTGCATTATCCAGTGCCTGTTACGTTTGCAAAGATAGGTGATTGGATAGTGGCAGATCCCAATCTGGACGAGGAGAGCATAGCCAAGGCTCGGCTCACTGTAACCACGAATGAAGAGGGAAAGATAAACGCCATGCAGAAGGGCCTGTTTGGAACTTTCACATACGATGAGGTCAAGAAAGTTATAAATAGGAGTTTGGATATCGGCCAAAAGGTCAGAGAGAAGATTTTAGGTGGTGCCGATGGCGAAGAGAACTAAAAAGGTAGGACCGGCGGGCCGATTCGGGCCGAGATACGGTGTGCCCCTGCGCAGCAGGTGGGCAGCAGTATACAGAGAGAAAAGCAAGAAGCATTACTGTCCGAGGTGCCATCATCACGCTGTGGTTCGCACCTCCACGGGTATATGGGAGTGCAAGCACTGCGGATTGAAGTTTGCAGGCGCCGCCTACACCCCTGATGTGTATGGTGAGTGGAACGGGGTGAGATGATATGTACAGATGCATCAGGTGCGGCAAGCCTCTGGAAAGCGAGCTGGGCGTGCAGCAACTTGAGTGCGAATGCGGTAGCAGAATGTTCTACAAAGAGCGCCCAAATATGAAAAAAGTTGTCTATGCCATCTGATTTTTGACCATTCTTACCCATTTTCCAGCTTTTTCTTTTTCCACGAATCCCAATGACCGGTAGAATTTCATTGCTTTTTCGTTATGTAAGCCAACCCATAGCTCCACCTTCTCAGAGTTAAGGCATTGCATTGCTCTCTCAATCAGAGCCTTTCCTATTCCCTCGTGCCTGTGCTCCGGTGCGACGACGATCTCGTGTATCGCTCCAACCTTCGCATGCTCAAATTTGCTGTACCAGAATCGGTTACAGAACAGAAAACCCACTATTTTCCCATCTTTTTCGGCGATGAAGAAGCACTCCGGGTCCTCTTCGTAGAGCTCTTCAATGTACCTTCGCGCCTTTTCAATGCTTTCTTCTCCGTATTCTTCCAAGCCCTCGTATGAGCGCATTAGCAACGCTGGAAGCTCAATCAGGTCCTCCTTTTTCCCCTTTCTTATCATGGGCAATCACCCACCGAAATCTATTTTCTATATCTTTTCTGAGATGCCAGTACTCCTTCTCGCTTATCTCCCCGTCAACAAGCATTCGGTCAAATGCTGCGAGAGACTCCCTGTAGCGATCCCTGATGGATAGAATATGCGAGTGCACCAGATCCTCAAAACCACTCAAAAAATCCGCGCCCTCTGATGTCAAGGAATAATACACCATGGGCCTTTTACCCATTTTCACTCTCTTATCTATGAACCCGTACTCGTACAGAATGGAGAGGTGCTTGTCCACGCCCTGTCTGCTCATTCCCAGAGATGAGGCAAGCTCTTGAGGATGCTTTTCCTCGCGCAGGATGCGAAGTATATTTATTCGCATAGATGTAATAGCATCGGCAATTTTTAGAATAGAATCCATGGAGGAGGGAATGCCCTTCAACTATTTCAACTTTAAAGTTGAAACTTTAACTTGGGAGTTTAAATTCAAACAAAAAATTTTTATGAAAATAACTAAATATGAGTTTCGCATTTGGATTTTCATGGATGAATTCATAGAAAAATTGAAGGAAAAATACGAAAAAGGCGAGATTTCAAAGGGCACCTACGAGGACATACTGGAAAGGTACAAAAAAGAAAAGAAGGAAGAAGAGGCAGAATCGCCAACAACGGAGCAACAAGTAGAAAAGAGAGAAAATGAAAAAGTTAGAGATTACAAATGTGCTGGAACATGCACTCTTCCCGCGGGGAAATATGGATACATATCTGTGGCGGGCACGCTGGATATAATGGGCGATATAATGGCTGATAAAATATCCGTAGCGGGCACAATGCACGCAGGGGGAGATGTGAAGGTTGATAGTTTCAAAGGTGCAGGAAGCGTGAAGATTGATGGAGATATGAGTGGTGATGAAATCTCTGTTGGTGGCTCTCTGAATGTGAGAAATGTAAATGCGGATTCCATAAAAATTGGAGGGACCGTGAGCGCAGAGAAAATAAAAGGAGACAGTGTGCATATCGGAGGAAGTGTGAAAGCAACGCTTATTGAGGGAGATAATGTGCACCTGAAAATAGGTGGAAAAAGCACGGTGGATGTTATAAGTGGGGATCATGTGGAAGTCTCTGGAAAGAAGAGTCTGTTCAAAAAATGCTCTGGAAGATTAATTGCGAAGGAAATTCACGGAGATACCGTAAAGATTGAGTGTACCACCGCAAAGCTTGTGGATTGCGAAGATGCAATCATAGGCTATGGTTGCGAGATAGAGAGTCTCAGGGCTGAGAGTATGAAAATAAGCAAAAATGCAAAAATTAAGAAGAAGGTGAGAAAATGATGCATAGCATTGATACGGGTAGAATAATTGGGGGAATTTTTCTGATTTTGATAGGTGTGCTCTGGCTACTGGATATGCTCGGGTTTATCAAATTCAACATCTGCATAATTGGGCCATTGCTTCTAATCGCTGCAGGATTCGCCCTGCTTATCAAGAGAGATGAATGGTGGTGAGCATGAGCGTGGTTGCGAAGAATTTGGCCAAAAAGTATGCGGACGGAGTATGGGGTGCGAAGAATGTGAATTTCACAGCAGAAAAGGGTGCAATTACAGTTCTATTGGGTCCAAATGGGGCTGGAAAGACCACCACAGTGGGCATGCTTACCACTCTTCTGAAGCCCACAAAGGGCGAGGCTATAATTGAAGGCTATTCCACAACAGATCCGTGGAAGGTTCGTGAATTGATTGCTCTGTGCCCACAGGATGTGAGAGTGGATAGTAACTGGAGTCCGAAGGAGGCTATAAGGGGATATTTGATGATACGGGGTTTCAAGAAGAATGAAGTGGAGAAGATAGCGGAAGAATACTTGAAAAAACTTGATCTCTGGGACTCTCGTGATAGACCTGCAATTCAGCTCAGCGGAGGACAGAAAAAGAGAATTGCGGTTGCGATGATTCTCGCTTCCAACGCTCCCGTTTTATTCCTTGACGAACCCTCAAGTGGACTGGATGTTGAAGCTCGTTATGTGGTATGGAAATCCCTTCGTGAAGAAGCTAAAAGGGGAAAGACCATAATTCTAACTACGCACGACATGAAGGAGGCTGAGATTCTTGCAGATAAGGTCGTAATGATAAATAAAGGTATCACAGTTGTTTCCGGAAGTGTTGAAGAATTGAAATCAAAAATTGAGTATGAGAAAAAAATAGTGGTGAAAAACGCCCGATATTTACCTGTGGATGTGAATATTGATTTGGGGG
>CAYRMJ010000072.1:0-6305 GCA_964425415.1 uncultured Thermoplasmata archaeon
GCCGTGCGTTATTCAAATATATTCCGTATGTATCTTCATCAATTGTGCTATTTTTAACAGAGTTGTATGATCCCTCTATGTACACCCCGTCCTGGGTTGAATTTGTTATACTCGTTTGCGAAATCTCGGAATGCAAGGTGTTGTGAAGATACACTCCATTGTAATTTCTGTCCAGCGTGGAATTTTCCACCATTATGTACTCGGAGTTCTCCGCGTAGATACCATTTCCAATGCTTCTGTATATGCGTGCATCACCTATTGTTATGTTGTCTGAATTCTTTATTCTTACACCCTCTGAATCGTACGCCAAAACCATACTCTCCGCTGTGATATGTGTGCTGTTAAGGATATAAAGCCCATAGGAAACATTGCTCGCATTGCCATTCTCCACCGTGAGCCACGATACATTGTACAGAATAACCTGTCCGATATTGCCAGAGATTGTGAGATTGTTCATATTTGCATTTGCAAAGTAATATATCTTGCGTCCATTTGCCGTGTTATTCTCTGGAATTATCTGGCTTCCGATGGATTTTTCGTCTGCAAGGTAGAACCCGCCATGCACGAGAGTGTTGGAATAGAACCTATTTGCGGTGGAGTTCTTTATGTATATCGCTTTGAGTCCCTCATTGCGGTCGTAGTCGTTGAAGTAAAGAGTGTTGTTCTTTATCATATTTTGCCACGAGGAATTGATGTATATTCCGCAAATAGAATTGTGCGTTATGTTGTTCTCAACCCATGTTTCTTCGTGTGTGAGTTCTAGGTAGACGCCGTACCTGTTATCGCTCACAACATTCCCTGCGTACTTGTTTTCGGAGGAGTTCCACACATATATTCCGTAGGGGTTTCCGTTAAATGTGCTGTTTACAGTTGTTAAATTATGCGATGAATACACCACCAATCCTGCGAATAGATTGTTGGATTCCTCAGTTACCGAGATGCTTCCGTTGGTTAGGTTGTAAAGCATCAATCCGGCAATCTGGCCATCATGAAGATAAACATGCCTGATTACGAAGTGCACGGTGGTGTTTGCAATGTATATTGCCTCGTCATTTCCAGAGGCGTTTATGTTGTAATTCTCAATTACATAGGGATTATATTCGCTTCCATCGCCTTGCCAGTGCCTATTCCCTGCAATCTGCGCGAATTCTGTGTCATTGTTTATTCTAATCACACCAGTGTTGAAGTATTTTACGGGCTTCTCATCTCTGGCTCCGCCATCCAGTGAATATGGCCAGTCCACTATGCTGTCGTGATTTATGTCATTAGTGTTATTGTTCCATGCCCAGTCAAGCCAGAAATTACCGTATAGGGAATTGTTCCATATATTGTTTCCATCATCGTACGCCTGCACATACCGTGCGTGATATCGCTCATCTGAGCCGTTGTTGTAGTAGAACCTGTTTTCCACTATGATATTGTTGCTTCCGTGTGAGTAAATTGCATACCTTCCATTCCCGTAGAATGTGTTGTTCTTTATTGTTCCATCCGTAGCCGTGTAGTCCATGTCCATTCCGTACATGCTGTTATTTCTGAATGTGGAGTTCTCTACCCTCACTCGTTTTCCACCGAATATTAACCCCTCTCTCCCATCGGAGAACGTGGAATTCATTATGCTTATATCCACGCTGTCTTTCATAACTACACCATATCTATCTCTTAGCGCGTGGAGATTCACCACAGTTATGTTGGATGATTCAACTAAGTACATCCCGTAGCTGGTATCGTTTAGCACCCCGTTCTCTATGTTAAGCCACTGAACCCTGTAAAGGATGAACTCACCCATGGTGATGGGTGCGGTGGCGTTGTTCATGTTTGCATTTGCATAGAAGTAAACCGTCTTTCCGTTCACAGTGTTGTTGGAAGGAAGGTCTAAAGTGTTCATCATCTCATCAACATTTCCGTTGTAGAGGTCAAATGAGAAGGCACCATTGACTATATGATTTGAATAGAGTTTCACATGCGAAGAGTCTTTCAATTCTATGTTATGGCCGTTAACATAGTTCCCAATTACCCTGCTGTAACTGGCGGTTTGCAGGAAAATATTCCCGTGATTGCCTTTTAGAGTGTTATTTTTGCCAGAATAAATTTGAATTCCCCAAGGGGCAGTGTTTCCGTACGCGGTGTTGTTCTCAGAAGATATAGATATGTCCACATCCCAGCTTGAATCCCTGTGAAATTCATTGCTGGAAATATTGTTCCATGCTGAGTTCCATAATGATATGCCTTCTCCATTGCTCCATATCCTGTTGGATTTTATCGCATTCTTAGACGCTTGATAGAGATACACGCCGTACCTGCTGTTGTTGTGAATCTCGTTGTTCACCACCGTAACATTCTTCGCAGAATGGAGATATATGCCCTCTCCATTGGGCCATGAAGATCCTGAGGTGTTGTAAATTTCGCAGTCAATTATCTCAACATATTTGTTTGTGTTGGCGATGTATATCGCATTGCTCTGCCCATGCGCGTCTATCTCCCATCTTCTTATTTTGTACGGATCGCTTGGTGTTCCAATTCCCAGCCAGCCATCACTGCTCGCCATTGCCTGCAGTTCAGAATCTCCATTAATCACAATCCTGCGATGCTTCAAACGAGCCAGAGGATAGATATCATAACCGCCCCCATCAATGCGGTATGGCCAGTCAATTATACCATCGTAATTTGCATCGTTTGTTTTATTATTCTCTTCCCAGTCACGCCAGTAATTTCCGCGGCCGTTGTAGTACCATGAATTATTCGTGCTGTCTTGATACGCCTGAATTTTGGTAGAGTCATAAATTTCAGAGGATGTATGGTCATACCAGAACTGGTTATCGTATATCAAGTTTCCATGTGAGCCATCTTTCAGCTCCACTCCATAGCCATAGTTGTTCTTTATGATATTGTTGGTCACAACGGCGTTTGTTACATTGTAGAACTCTATTCCAGCACCGTCGTAATACATCTCAAATTTGGATGTGCCATTGAATATCGTGCAGTTGCGGATTGTGAAATGCAGGTTCGTGTTCCGAATGAATATGCCAACGCTGTTTCGCACGGCATCAATTGTGTAATTCTCAATTATGTACGGATTTGAAGCGCTCCCATCTCCGGGCCAGCCTCGTCGCAGTGCCTCCTTGGATAATTGCGAATTTCCCTCAATTCTGAGTGGGTAATATATTTTGGAATAATTTTGGTAGAGATCTCTAATCTCCGAGGAATTGAGAGCTCGTGCGTATATGCGCACCTCGTCAATCCTACCTTTGAAATTCTGCGTTGGATCATCGCCTTTACCTATGAAAAATGTGTTAATCGTGTAATTCGGCAGGAAATTATAATCTCTCGCAGCCTCTCTCACACCATCAACCCATATCTGCATGACCTTTGATGAGTAGTTGTACTCTCCCACCACAAAATGCCATTTTCCATCCGCCAAACTTTCCGATGTGTAAACTCTGTAATCAGCATCACTGGCATCTTCCATCCAGAAATGCACCGTTCCGTTATTTTCAACCTGCAGCTCCGCAAATATGTGTGTTTCATCCTCGCCCAAAATGTGCATGTTTGCAGCTTGAGAAAAATTCACCCATGCCGCAAGCGTCACATTCTTAATTTCGTACTTTCCAATGAACTTTGCAACATCGCTTATATCCACATATCCCCCTGTGAAGTTCAGGCCTCGTTCCCATTTCCCACGGTCACGATGCACATCACCAACCATGGTTCCATCAAACCCGTTTGAGGACCAGTCATACACCTCGGAGGATGAGCGAGAGTCCATGGCATAATGGCCCACGAGCAGAGAATCAGGGGCCTTTAATTTTTCCACCTCATTACTCTGCTTGAAGTAGAAATTTTCAACCAGTACACTCACATCCATGGCTATTATTGCACCCATAACCAGCAAAACGATAAGTTTTCTCATACAGACACCTTCCTATTGCTCTTTGAACAAATTACAGATATAAAAAATTTTTCGCATAAATAACCATCAATTCAAACATTTATTTTTGAATTTAATTATTTTAAGTTTCTAAATTTTAGCAAAGGTATTAAACCATTTGTCCATTATGGAAGATTATGGATGATGTTATGAGAATCATTGAGGCGGTGCTGTTCTCCACCGACAGGCCCATGCGGGTTGGTGAAATAGCGGGAATTGCGGGTATAAGAGCGGAGGATGTGAGCAGAGCAATGAAGAAATTAATAAAAGAGTACGAATCAAGAAATGGTGCAATTGAAATTGTGAGAATAGGCAACAAATATGTTATGCAGTTGAAAGATGAGTATGTTAATTACGGTTATGCTGTGGGCAAAAAGGAGATATCAGACGAACTTTTAAAGACATTAGCAATAATTGCCTATTATCAGCCCATAGCCAAAAGCAAGCTCAGGGAAATGCTGGGGTATAAAGTCTATGCGCATGTGGAAGAGCTCAAAAAGAGGGGCTTTGTTTACGGTAAAAAATCTAACAGAACAGAGATTTTAAGAACCACGAAAAAGTTTAATGAGTATTTTGGAATAAGCGATCCGAAAGACATTAAAAAATTCTTTGAGAGGGCTGGTGGTGAGAATGGTGAGTAAAGTTCTGCTGGTAGGTGCAGGTGCAAGAGAGCATGCTATTGCAGAAAATCTAAAAAGAAGCGGTGCGGAGATATACGCGGTTATGAAACATCGCAATCCGGGCATTGCGAGAATTGCAGAAGAATATGTGGTTGGCAATCACGACTCTCCTGAGTTTGTGAGGAACCTGAAGTGGGTTAAAAATCGGATGGTGGATATTGCGTTCGTTGGACCAGAAGTGCCACTCATAAACGGCATGGCAGATGCGCTGATGAGCGAAGAAGTACCGGTGGTGGGTCCCACGCGTGCAGCGGCTGAGATTGAAGGTTCCAAGGCATTTATGAGGGATTTAATGCAAAGGCATGGCATTGAAGGTGCTGTTGAATACAGAATATTTGAAGATGCAAAAGAGGTGAAAAAGTTTTTGTTGGATTTTGACAGGCCATTCGTTGTGAAGCCTGTGGGCGTGACTGGGGGAAAGGGAGTATGGGTCATGGGTGAGCATTTTAAAACACCAGAGGAAGGAGCAGATTACGCTGTGAACATAATTGAAAATGGAATAGGCGGAACTAAAAAAGTTTTAATTGAAGAAAAATTAGTGGGCGAGGAGTTCACTTTGCAAGTTTTTACTGATGGTAAAAATGCGGTGCCAATGCCGCTGGTTCAGGATTTCAAGAGGGCTTACGAAGGTGATAAAGGTCCAAATACTGGCGGAATGGGGTCTTACAGCATGGAGAATCATCTTCTTCCATTTGTTGATGAGAATGAGTATGAAAAGGCTTTGAAAATTTTGAAAGAGATAATTGAAGCAATGAGGAAAGAGGGCAGAGAGTATCGGGGCATAATGTACGGTCAGTTTATGCTAACAGCTAACGGTCCGAAAGTCGTTGAGGTGAATTGCAGATTCGGAGACCCGGAGGCTATGAATGTGCTGTCCATACTGGATTCAAATTTGGTGGATATTGGATATTCCATAGTGAACGGAACACTCAAAAACGATGTGAGCTTTGAAAACATGGCAACTGTGGTTAAGTACATAGTTCCTGAAGGATACGGCACGAGCTCGGTGGCGGATGGACAGGTGATTTCTGTGAATGAGAGGAAGATTCAGAGTGTAGGAGCAAATGTTTACTATGCTTCAGTTCATGAAAAAGATGGAAACCTTTACACAACAACCTCCCGCGCAGTGGCAATAGTCGGAATTGGAAAAACGGTAGAGGATGCTGAATCAGTTGCGGAGCGAGGCTTGGAATTTGTGTCAGGGAAGGTGTATTTCAGGCGAGATATTGCAAAGAAGGAAGTGCTTGAAAATAAGGTTAGAAAAATGAAAGAGCTGAGAGGACTGGTGTGAAACAGGACAAAGCTCGGTATTCCTTTGAAACTCCACGCACAATGCCAGAAAGTTGTTCCTGTGAGATTAAATTTGATGCAGATATTGAATACACTTCCGTACACTTCTTTGTAAAATTCATCACTGGGCAAATGGTTTTCCTTTTGTTTATATTCAAATTTACAGTGATTGCTCCCCAGTGGCAAAACAAAATACACAGAAATGTCCAGAAATGTTTAAAAATGAGCAATAAATCTCAAATCAAGGTGATTGAAAATGTCAGAGTTACTGGATAATAGGGAAATAAAGAAGGAAAAGCTCAAGGAGATGCTCCGCAAACTGCATAGCGGTGAAGAGGAGGAGAGAGTGAAAGAAGAATTCAAGGACGTTTTGCGCTCCATCTCACCGCTGGAAATTCCGCTCATTGAGC
>CAYRMJ010000073.1:0-6242 GCA_964425415.1 uncultured Thermoplasmata archaeon
ATGGCCGGGATAGGGTAGGGGCTATCCTGGGGGACTGTGGAAGTCCCTTTCTTGGAAAGATGATGGCTTTGCCTGTAAATTAAGGGGCTTCAGAAATCCCCTGACCCGGGTTCAAATCCCGGTCCCGGCCCTGAATGGGTCTTCGTAAACTTGCAAGATTTCCTTTTATGCCCGACGCCAAAGAGTATTTAAAGGGAATTTCCGTTGATGATTTAATCAGCCAGATGATTTATGCCAATGCGCGGGAACTCGGATTTCAGAGGCTCAAATCCGCCGTAAGCGGTGAGGAGTTCAACATGCCTCCATTGAGGAACGAAATAATACAGAGGGATGTTTTTCTTTCGTTCATATTTGCGAAGTTGCTTCTGATTGCCATGCAGGACCCGATAATGACGCGGAGATTCGCAAATGCTGAGAGAGACAGGCTTGAAAAAAATTTGCTGGACGTGAACGAAGACATACCGCTGGTAGCTCAATCGTTTGGAATCAATTTTGAGGCGATGAATGATAGAATTTACAGAATCCATTTCATTGATTTCATCAGGTATGGAAAGGCGTTCAACAGCGATGAATTCAGGTTAATAAATTACCCGCTCAAAGGTGGATGGTTAAATGTTAAAAAGGGCACATTCATAAAAATCATCAGGGAAGCATTCGTTGAGAATTTCGTTAATGACATAGAAGCACAAGCTGAAAAATCAAAAATGCTTAAAAAACCTCTTCAATCATACATAGCGGAATTGGAATCGTTGAAGGATGCGTATCTATCCACATACACGGGAGAGGAACTCGGCGATGTTGAAGTGGATGCGTTTCCGCCGTGCATGAAGAACATAATCACGCGTATAAAAGAGGGCATGAACGTGTCTCACGAAGCTCGCTTTGTCGTGGTCACATTTCTCCATCGCATAGGAATGAGCAATGAAGAGATTTTGAAAATATTTGCCACAGTTCCCGATTTCAGAAAGGATTTGACAGAGTATCAAATCAAGCACATAACGGGTGAAACCTCTGGAAAGGAATACAAAGTGCCCAAATGCGCAACGCTCCGCGCATACGGGCTTTGCGTCAGGGACGTGGCGAAGGATAAGCTCTGCTACAAAGAGTGGATGACATACCCTCTACTTTATTACAAAATGAAAAAAGAAAAAATTAAGAAAGGCTCTTCCAAATTGAATAAAAACGCTGAACAGCAGTGATATTTCCTAAAACTGAAAAAATTATGAGAACCCAATCTGTAACAGAGAAGTAGTAGCCCCACCATATAATTTGCACAACAGGCAGAATCATTAAAATCACTAACCTATCAGCACGACCAAGAATGCCACCATAGAACCTTCCAACCCCAATAGCTTGGGCCTGTGTGCCAAGATAACTTGTGAGATAAACTCCAACCAGTGCAAATACACCTATCCATAGTGTTGCATAACTGCTAAAAATTATGCCCAGCATAATGAAAGTATCCGCATACCTATCAACGGCGTGATCCAGAAAATCACCTTTTTTGGAGGATATGCCCCTCATACGCGCAACCTTTCCATCAATGGCATCAAGTAATGCAGAAAATATGATGCAAATAAAAGATAAAATTAGGAAATTTAGGTAGTAAAAAATACCCGCAAAAGCTGCGAAAATCAAAGAAATTCCTGTGATGGAATTGGGACTCAATTTTAAAAATGGTTTTGAGATAAAAGTCAAAATACCGTCCACATTTGTACGATATTTGTTTAGTACCATTTCAAAATCTCCTCCATATAGTTTATTCTCTCTAAATACTTGTCTCCTTTACCTTCTATGATTTCTTCAATGGACTTAGCAACCTCTTCAGGCCTCTTGTGGGATGTGTCTATCTCAAATACTTTGTTGTATGGAAATTTAGCAAGTGCTTCGCCAGTTATCAGACCCATCGCTTCAGCTTCCACATTTTCCAATATTTTTAATTTTGAATACCCTCTTTCTTCAAGTCTATGCTTCAAAACATCTGGATTGCATCTTAGCACAACCACGATATCAACGGGCATGTCATGTGAATAATGCCCTTCAACTATGATAACCTCGTCAGATTGCAAACTTTGGACCTTATCTTTTAGCTTCTCAATATCCACCACAAAAGTATCTCGCTCCTCATCGTACTCTACCCGTGCATCTTCAAAATTGCCAAGACTTACAACCCTGTATTTATTCTTCAAAATATCAGAAACAGAGGTCTTTCCTGTGCCGGGTGTGCCGGTAAGGGCGATTTTCAATCACAGGTCACCCCTTCAAATTTGCAAGTCTCTTTTCAATCTCATCTGCCCATCTGCTCACATTTAAGCTCCGATATATGGCCAAAGCCTCTCTATAGTACTCCATTGCCGCGTTTTTGTCATGTTTTTCCATACACTCTGCAAATTCCCTGTAATATTGTGCAACCCATTTCCTCTTGTTTCTCTTTTTATAGTAATCAATCACTTTGTTAAAGTAGATTATTGCATTGTTATAATCTGCCCGAGCGCATCTAATCCTAGCTCTATACCTAGCCAAATACATTAACTCTTCCTCATCACCCACCTCCTCTGCTAATTTAATGGCATCCTCTAAAATATCTTCAGCCTCATTTATTTTGTTTATTGCAATATAATAGTCCATCTTCAAATCATTGTACATCATTTTCACATTCACGTCCTCAGTGTTTCTAAGATAACGCTCTGCCAACTCTATATATTTCTCGGCAGCTTCTATGTTCCCCACCTCTAACTTCAAATCACCCAAGTAGAGATACGCAGATATTATTTCATTTATATAACTCTCACTTTTTGCTATGTTAAGTGCATTGTTAAAGCATCTTCTTGCCTCCTCATAATAACGCACATACTTGTAAAATGACCCTAAATTCAAATATGTGCCGCACATGTTGAATGTATCTCCTACCTCCTCCGCATACTTATAACTCTTTTTCATGTACTCAATAGCCTGCATCATATCTCCACTATCTCCTTCTATCACCGCAAGATTGTTGTAAGAAATAGCCAAATCTCTTTTGTTTCCAATTTTATAGTTCATCTCCAAGGACAAAAGATAATAATTCTTGGCTTTTTCATAGTCACCCTTTAAATCATATATTAATGCAAGATTGTTGTATGCCTTTGACATATAATCGTAATTTCCAAGCTTCTCTGCAATCTCCAAATACTTTTTAAAGTACTCCAACGCATTGTCGGGCATGTTTTGCCTGTTGTATATCACACCAATCACATTGTAAGAGTTGGCTATTAAATCGTACTTTCCAGATTCTATAGCTTTGTCAAGTGCTTTCTTTGCCTTCTCAATGGCGATGTCATACTTGGAATAGTAATAATATACAATTGCAATGTTGCGATACGCTTCCGCTTCATCCTCCGCACTTCTGTACTTCTTCGCATACTTCAGGTACTCATCAAGATACATTTCAGCTTCTTCAAAATCGCCCAAGTGCCACTTTACTATACCTATTTTTCCCGCAATGCGACCCTTTTGAAGACCGCTTGCCAAATCTCTATACTTGGAAAAGGTTAGTAATGCTTTATCGTACTCTCCCAAACGCTCATAACATTCTCCAATCTTTGTTCCTATCTCCACTTCAGAACTTGCTCCCATTTCTATCGCTTTTTCATAATTGTGTATTGCCTTTCTATACTCGCCCATTATTCTGTGATAATCACCCACTTTTTCATATATCTTTATAATTTCATCTTTTAAATTAAATTTAATGGCAATTTCCAAGGCCATCTTGTAATAATCCAAGGCATCTTTTATGGCTATATCCTTCACGCTCTTTTCAGCCGCCTTTTTCAGAAGATTTAAAGCCTTCAAATCCTTTGCGAAATAGTAATGTTTGGCTGCTTCCACCACATCTCCTCTCTTTCTGTAAATTTCACCTAATTTCTTGTGAATGGAAAATCTCACATCTCTTGAAGCATTCTCATATATTATTTCACGATATATGCTGTATTTGAATTTCAATCCTCCATCATCTCTTTTCAAAAAACGGCCTTCAATTTTACTCAATCTTCTTTTCCATTCTGGATACACCATATCTAGTATCTCATAATCTGCTCTCTCTCCTATTGCTGAGAGCAACCATAGAAAATTAAGAGTTCTGTCATCAAGAGACTCAAGTTGGAGTTCAACACTCTCCCGAATTGTATCAGGAATTCTGCTCACACCACCTTTGAAGTAGTCCAATAAACTTAGTGCGAGAAGAGGATTTCCCTCGCTCTTTTCGTATATGGCTTTTATTTGCTCATTATTTATGGCAGGCTCACGGACCTTCAAAAGCTCACCGATGCCTTCCATGCTGAGCCCGCGAATACGCATCATATCCACATTTTCAAATCCCTGCATGTCCTCAATGATGTCCGCCAATTCTTCATCATATACTATGTCCTCTGCCCGATAGGTAACAATTATCATGATTCTGCTGTGGGTTATATTCCTAGCAAGATATCTGAGTAACTCTAAAGAGCTTTTGTCAGCCCATTGTATATCCTCAAAAAGCATAAGAATAATGCGTTTCTTTGAATTATAATCAAGAAATCCAAATATTGTGTCGTAAAATTTTATTGCGTTTGCTTCTGTGAGCGTATCGTAAAACACCCGTCTCCGCGTAACAGAGCGGTCTGCTATGCTCATAAGCATGTCCTGATATGCATCGTTTAATGGTCCTGCAACGAAATAAACTTTGCGAGAGTGCATCTCTGCAAAATCCACCAGTGATTTCAGCCATGTGTAAACTTTTCTCACACCATTGTAATGAATTAGGTATGCCACACAGTCAACAACCACGTCCTTTCCGTTCTCCATCTCCCTTGAAAGAACTTCAAAAATCTCAAAATCTATGCGATTGGGATCAAGTATTCCCTGTCCAACCACGTACTTGCCACCCCCCCTTTTTGAGGAGATTACAACGTAATTTTCAGAATCAACCTCCTCAACTGAGTTTATCATCACGGATACTTCTCTATCTCTTCTACGCATGATTTCAAGAGATATTATGTCTTCAAAACAGGAAAAAAGCTTACTCTTTTCTTCCTCGGTGAGATGCTCGGACCATCCGGATACTATTACCGAATGCTCCCCTCCTAAAGCACCGTATAGTGTGTGGAGAAACTCCACAACTCTCTCTATTCCATTTAGATAAATTAGAAAGTTGATATTGTCTATGAATACCACGCGCCTTCCGCCTTCTTTTAGAAAATCCAGTATCCGAGGAAGGACCTCAAATTCAATATTGCTGGGATTTGCAAACTCCTTTTCGTTCTGTATCCCCGTGAGCCAAACTCCATTATTCGGCATTCTAACGGACATGCACAGACCTTTAACTTCCTTTGTGATCTCACTGTAAAGAGCATAACCTCCTCCGTTTTCAATCTCGTCAATAAATACCATTCTAGGGCGCACAATGAGGTCCTGTGCAAGTTCGCGAACTCTTCTTCTCTCCTGCTCATTTTTAATGGTTTGCAAGTCTCCATAGTCTCTTAGTGCTTCATGGAATATGTGATATGGCGAATACTTCGTAGCAACAGATGCACGAGATTGCAGTATCTCCACATCCGAGAGTGTTTTGATAAATTCCTTAACAAGTTCCGTCTTACCAATACCTGCTGGTCCTTCAATCATTACAACCGTGCCCTCTCCTCTTTTGACTCTCTCAAAGTCTGTACGAATCCTATTCAACTCCCTCTCTCTATCCACAAATTTTTCGCACACAATCATAAGATATGCACATCTCATATTTATAGGTGTTTCAACATCACTCTTTGATCTCTTCCCTGTTAATATTCCGAGGTCATTACCGTGCCCAATACCACTGCTGTAAGCCCTGCGGATATCAAGCCCAATGCTATGCCGCCCCAGAGCGGATTTATGTCCAGCAACTTACCTATCGCAACGCTCATAACAAACATCGCACTTCCAACTCCCAATATCACTGGCAATATATGCGTCACAAAGTAACTGCTCATCGCTTCCTTCCCTTTCTTTGCCGCATCCCATAGGCCCTCTCCTATGCTGTATATTCCTTCCCATACCTTCTTCAAAAACGTCTCTATATAATTTTTCACCAGCGATTTTATCGCTCCTATGAGCCTTTTAATCAATGTATTTGCCACTTTATTCATTACCTCTATTATTGATTCTATGAAATCATCGTAGCTTATGATTCCTATATTTAAAAATAAGCAACTATCCATCCATACCATCCACCAATTTTTTCATTGTTTTAC
>CAYRMJ010000074.1:0-6072 GCA_964425415.1 uncultured Thermoplasmata archaeon
AAGAGGCATTCATCCGAAAGGCATCGCCAGAATCCCTGCTCGGCTTGTTTTTCTCTCTCTCCGAAAGAGTTCCTATGGATGGGTACCAATGCATTTTTATAGGCGAAAAAATAACCGTACTCTACAAAAACTCTCCTAAGATTTTGCCCGCGTCTTTCTGTAAAATGCACGCTCTGGCGTCTCTTGGCCAAATGCGAATATGCTTTTTATATACCTTACCAATAACTTTCAAGGATTCTTCAGCAGTGGGACACTCAGTATCTATTATGGCTAAAACCATCTCTGCCTAGAAATATTTTGCTTAGTTCTCATATAATGCCTGTTCTGTGTTTTTCTGTGAACTTTCTGTCTGTGTTCTCTCGCTATAGCCCGCACCCATCTCCTGCTTATTCCATATCTCCTCGCTATGTACAGAATTGACACTCTGTGGTTCACCACATCTTTTGCAATGTGCAGCCTGTCTTCATAGCTCAGCTTCTGATTGTGAACCATTTCAGAAAAGACTCTTCTCTAATTCTGTCGTTATCATTTCGTTTTTTCACCATCATTCGTTTATGAGTAAAATTTAATACGCCCCAAGCGATGTGGGCTCCATCATGGCATCAACAATTCGCATAGTATTCTTTGGAACTGGAGGTTCATGGCCATCTCCTGAGAGAAATGTAATGTCCATTGGACTTCAAGTTGACGGAGAGGTTTTGTTATTTGACTGCGGGGAGGGTACACAGAGGCAGATAATGAGAACAAATGTTAGCTTTATGAAAATCTCGCGGATATTCATCACACATTTTCATGGAGACCATTTTTTAGGGCTTGCAGGGCTCGTGCAAACCATGGTTCTCAATGATCGCCGTGAGAAATTGGAGATTTACGGGCCTGTGGGCACGGTGGACATTCTCACTAAATTTTTGAGCATTGGATATTATTCACCTTCATTTCCCATTGTGTTGCATGATTTGGAACCGGGAACGAGGCTTGATTTTGGAGGTTATGTTGTAGAAACAATAAAAACCAAGCATCCTGTTCCTTCTTTAGCTTATTCTTTCAAGGAGAAAGACATACCGCGAATAGACAGAACAAAAGCTGACTCTCTAGGATTGGATAGCAAAACTTTAGAGAAGATAAGAAATGAGGGATATGTGGTGCATAACGGCCAAGAGATAACCATTGATATGGTGGCAGGGGGTATACGTAAAGGCAGAAAAATAGTGTACAGTGGGGATACTGCGCCGTTTGATGAGTTTGTGAACTTTGCTCAAAATGCGGATGTGTTAATTCATGAGGCAACGGCAGACTCTTCGCTGGAAGACAAAGCTAATCAGTACGGGCATTCATCAGCAAGACAGGCGGCGAATATAGCAAAACGCGCGAAAGTTCAGAACTTGATTCTTGTTCATATAAGTCCAAGATACAGAGACCCTCAAATCATTGAGAAGGAAGCAAAGTCAGTGTTTCAAAATGTGCGTGTTGCCAACGATTTTGAGGAGTTTTTAGTGCGTGTCAGAAAGGATTGACTCTTCAGGCCATAGTTTAAGATTTTCTCCTCTTCTCTCACATTCACCATCGTACTCTTGAAGCGAAACTTCTAAAACGAAGACCTTTCCTGATATCAGATGCCCACCCTTTACCCAGAAATCTCTTCTACCCAAAACCACATGAAAATGCACGAAGATATCATTTTGAACGGTGGATATGTTTCCCATACCGGAGAGTAGCTCACACTGGTCATCTATGTACTCCTTTATGTATCTCTTCTGCCCGACGCTGTAATAACCAATTTCAGCATTTTTTAGAGCACCTATGGCATTGAACCACGCACATCTTATTCCTCTATAACTTGCAAATTTTTTAAGGTATTCTATTGCATCTTCATTTGCAGGAACGCGAAACAGATGAACCTTCTTAATCTCTTTTTCCATCATCCACACCTCTTATCTATGAAATCCATTACTCTTTTCCTGTATGCTTCTTCATCTATTTTTACACTTCGGACATGAGGCGCTTCAGTTATCCAAATTTCCACATCACTATTTTTTTCTTTGTTTTTATCATAGAACTCCCGAATTTCACTTTCCATAACAAGCGGGTCTTTTTTTCCACCAATCAATAAAAGTGGTTTGTTTATTTTATCTGCCAATTCAATTATATTCACCATCTTTCCATGAGCGAATAGCCTAAAGAATGGCTTTGAAATGTCGTATATCCAAAGAGGCAAGTTAGCAAAGTACTTCAATCCTCTTTTTCCAGTTAAATCCATGTGAATGGGCGGGCTATCTGCGATTCCGCAGGTTATTTGTGGCAGAGTTAAAGCTCTTATTGCAATTATTCCACCCATTGAGTAGCCAACAACGCAGTTTTTAGAAGTTGCAAATTTTGATAGCACCGCTTTCAAATCTAAAAGCTCCTTGTCTCCAACGGTGGTGTATTTTCCCCCGCTCTCTCCATGTGCTCTGAAATCAAAAAGCACAATATTGTAATTTTTATCTTTTAAAAATTCAGTCATTTTCTTTATGTAAAAAGTCCATCTGCTAACTGTGTATCCATGCAAAAGAAATATCGTGCAATCGCTGTTTTTATTCACATGCCAGCCCCGTATCTCAATTCCGTCATCCGCTTTCACTGTGAAATCCTCATAATTGAGTTCAAAATCTTCAGGAGTCCACTTACCAACTTCTCTTGGAGGTTTTGCCATTCTGTACGCCACGTACACAAAGAATAAAATTAAGAAAAATGCCACTAAAATTAATAGGGCAATTATAGAATCAATCAGAGGAGTCAAAGGCATTTTCACTCACCTCTAATTTTTTCATTGATAAAACTATGGGTATGGCTGAAAATACTGATATGGCAGATGCAGGGAAAAGTGAAATGTAGTTGTTGCCAGCCATGTACACCACGGCGCCCCCAATAACACCACCTAATAGAATGGGTATGCTGCGTGAAGCTTCAAAAAGTCCGTAGTATCGCCCATTGTACTCTTCCCTTTGATACTTTGTTAAAAGATCTCCTATTACAGGATAGGAAGATGAGAGCACTATTCCCCAACCCAATCCAGCAGTAATCATTATTATCAGAACATGCATATATGTACTTGCAAACATTCCTGCCAAAATAGAAAATCCGAATATGAGATTTCCAATTATTATGCTAATTTTCCTTCCTAATTTATCGTATATGTATCCTCCTGGAATGGCGGTAAATACGGCGGCTATGTTGAATATGCCCATTAGTATAACAGCAGAAGAGGTAATTTTCTTTATGTTCTCCTCGGAGGGCGAGCCCAACAGAATCTGCGCTGCAATACCTACGAAAAATATAGCTATGAACTCAAAGGCCATCCACCATAGAGTCTGTGCAGCGTAAAATTTTAAGGTGTCTACCTCGTGAAACATTCTCTTTGCATACTTGAGGAGTGTTTCCTCCTTCACAGCAATCAGGGCTTCCTCTTCCAATTCATGCTCCTCTATGATTGTGTACGTTAGTACAGAGCCGAGAGGAATTAGCACCAACCCCATCAGAAAGGTGTATGTTGGATTTATATCCCACAAAATTGCACCCAGTATGAAACCAGTTAGGCTTCCAACAACTTCAAAGAGAGTTATTATTCCGCTGGCCTTTCCTCGGTCTCCACTCTTTATCACATCTGGCATGAGCGCCCGAAAAGGTGCTGTGTAAAGGTGCATTGCAAAGTAGAAAAATCCGATGAAAGCAAGAAACATCTCAAAAAGCCAGCCATAGAGATAAGTTACATATGCCAAAAATAGGAAAAAACCTGCAAGTATGCCGCCTTCAATAATAAACGGCTTTCTCCTGCCTACCTTTGTGAATATTCTATCACTATACCAACCTATTAACGGAGGTACAACCAAGCCCATCAAACCTTCAAGAGCAAGAACAGTGCCTTTAATTAAAGAAGAGTTTGTGTATTCGCTTAGCATGGTGAAGGTGAAACCTTTGTTAAGGGCCCAGCCAATATTTCTACTGAAAGCGAGAAAAGCTATGCCCATCACAATGCTCAGAGCAAAAGAACTTTTCCGATTTCCGTATACAGATTGCATACAAACTATAACATTACAATACTATTAAACCTTTTCTTTAGATTTTGCCATTTTTGAGAATTGAAATTAGAAATTTTTCAAATTTACTTTCAAGATTCAGAGCCTTGAGTTTCTCTATTGTTTTTAACACATCATAGCTCATTCTTTTTAGTGTGAAAATCTCATTTTCAGTATCGTAAATAGCGTAAGAGGCTTTTGGATTTCCATCCCGCGGCTGGCCCACAGAGCCCGGATTTAAGAAATGCAAATGCTCAAATCCTTTTACAGGATAGTGTGTATGGCCGTAAAAAAGATGCGTCGCGTTTATCTCTCTCCCAATTTCGTTTTTCATGCACTCTCTTCTGAAAGTGAACATGTACCCATAAAGAGGATTTGCAGGGCATCCATGCACAAAATAAAGATGATTTCCATTTAACTCAATCTCCATCGCTGTTGGCAATGAGCGTAGTAATTTTAAATCTTCTTTGCTGATTCTTTTCTGAGTTATGTTTTCCCGGGTGTACACGCTCAATTCGTGGGTCTTTTCTCCGCATCTGCAATCCACACCGAAGGCATTTGCGTAGTCATGATTACCTGTTATCCAAATTTCAGGTTTGAGGTCTTTTAACATATCTATGCAAATCTCAGGAGAAGGACCGTAATCAGTTATATCTCCCAGAAACCATACCTCATCGTAGTTTTCTTTATTCAATATCGTTCTAAGAGCAACATCGTTGCCATGCACATCGCTTATTATAAGAATTCTCAATCAATCACCTCATAGATCCGAATACCTGTTAAGTTCCCAGTCAGTTATCACACTTGAAAATTCTTCTATTTCTCTGCGCTTCATGTCCACGAAGGTATCGTATATCTCCGAGCCCAATGACTCTCGGACGAATGAATCGCTATCCATGAGTTCTATAGCCTCTGAAAGAGAGGAGGGCAAAGAGGGATATTCTCCAAGTGTCTTCCTATCCAGTGAGTAGAGATCATAATCCACCGGACTTGGCGGCTCTATTTTCTTCTTCATTCCGTCCAATCCTGCCAAAACTATGAGAGAAAAGGCAAGATAGGGATTTGCAGCTGAATCGGTGTTTCTTATTTCAATGTCTTTCATTCTTGCGGGAACTCTTATCAACGTACTTCTGTTTCTGTAGCCCCAAGAGATGTAACGGGGCGCTTCCAGACCTCCGCATAACCTTTTATAGGAGGTAATTGTAGGATTTGTTATGGCCGCAATGTACTTTATGTGCTCTAACACTCCGCCTATGAAGTACCGCGCTTCCTGACTTATCTCACTCTCCCCTTTGAATATGTTCATATCATCTCTTTTTAAAAATAAATGCACATGCATACCGTTCCCTGCAAGGTTATGATGCAGCTTTGGAATATAAGAAACTCTCAAGTTCATGTTTTTTGCAATCCATTTTGATACCAATTTTGTGTAAATTGTATAGTCGGCAGTCTTCTCAACGCCATCTATCCAAAGCAATTCAATTTCAATTTGTCCTGCCGCATTTTCGTGATGGTGATAGCGAATGGGTATGCCCATACCCTGCAGATTCTCACTTACCGATTTTCTGTATTCAAAAGTATCATCGGAGTACGGAGGATCAAAGTAATGCGTGTTTCCCTCCTTTTTTTCATTTAATACAAAAAACTCAATTTCAGGGCGCATAACTGCTGTATAGCCCATTGATGCAAGCTCCTCATCAACTTTCGCAGAGAGATTTTTTGGATCTTTGGAGAATCTCTCTCCTGAGTGATAAGTGCTCATAAGCACTAAATACTCTCCCGGCCGCCATGGTATCTCCACCAAAGTACTTCGGTCCGGCATGGCCACCAAATCTGAGCGATTCACACTTGCAAGTCCGGGTATGGATGACCCGTCAATTCCAATACCATTTTTGAAAAATGACTCGTATTTGTTAGGAAGAGCAATAGTGTGTATTCTTCCTTCAATGTCAGTGAGGTTTGCATAAATCCATTCCATAGATGGGTAATGATTCAGCACTATATCTTAATTTTGCAT
>CAYRMJ010000075.1:0-5939 GCA_964425415.1 uncultured Thermoplasmata archaeon
AGCATGGTAATTACAAGGTTGTATTTACAGCGTTCTCGTTTGAAGCGGTGGAGAAATCCAATTCTGTGAAAGGTGCAAATATGATGCGTGCCATAATCTCATGGTTGGGGTCTTGAGGATGAGATGCGAAAGTATTATCAGGTCCATTGAAATCCATCTTAAGGAGGGTTTAAAATGATCTCAAAGTTAAGGTTGATAACAGTAATATCTGTGGCTGCTATAGTGTTAATTGCCTTTGCAATCGTATTTCTGTTTTATCATCCATGGTGTGCTTGCTCAGGTGGTGAGGAAAATTTAAAACTTGTTGATTACTCAGTTACTGCCGGGGATATTTCTCCCGTGTTAAAATTGAAGTTCTCCCGCTCTCTTGACATGTACACCAGTGTTAAACTCCTTGATGGATTTTTTAAAACCGTAGGTGTTTGGACGGCGCATAATACCACTCCAGGTAGCACCATTCGTATGTTTAATATCAACCCTCCGAACTTAATAGGTCTTTACCACCTCGTGGTCCTCTGGAAAAATACCGAGATTCTGAATACCTCGCTCTCATTTAAATCTCCAGAGCTGGACGTGATGAATTTTTCAGTGGTCAAGGATGAAAAAGGGGATACAGTGTATCTGGAGTTTGTGAATCTCACTTTATCGGAAAGTGGAGAATCTCCCTATTATTTCAACAGAATTCGCTGGACTCTTGATGGTCAGGGATCAAGCGAAAAGATACCTCTGGATCATTTCATTGTGGGTAAGGAGAAAACAATAAGATTGAACCTTGCTCAGTATGTGAATAAGGGAAGCCACGTGCTGGTTGTTCATTTTGATTACTTTGATTTCAATACTGTAACTGTGGTTGTCAATCTATCCGTTTGATTCTACTTTATTCTTTCCATTATTATTGCTGGACAAATGTCTTTCACGCCCCTGAACTTTCCAATCTTTTTAGTTATCAGTGAGAAGAGTTCCTCGCCATCCTTTGTCCAGATTTCACACATTATCATGTGGTCTCCTGTGGATGTGGCAACCCATTGCACCTCTTCCATCTCCGCCAGTTTTTTTGCCACATCCAGGAGATAACGGGGCTCTGCATCAAGGCCCAGAATGGTTATCGTCTTATATCCCAATTTCTCTGGATCAACTTCTATCGTGTATTTTTTTATAACACCACTGTTTTCTAATTCAGAAATTCTTTTCCTTATGGTGGCTTCTGTAACTCCCAGTTTTTTAGCTATTTCTGTGTAAGGCAACCTTGAATTTTCACGAAGAAGCTCTATGATCTTTTTATCTCTCTCGTCCATTATAATACGCTATTGCGACATCATTAATAAAGTTTTTCGTGATGGACAGTTTTGTATATCGTACCAAAAATTTATATAGTTCGTACTCATTACCATGAACGATGTCAAATATAAAGTTTGGATTGCACAAAATAACTTACGGGATGTACGTGGTCTCATCGATGAGCAATGGCCGTTTAAACGGGCAGATAGCGAATACTGTGTTTCAGTTAACACCAGATCCCATTAAAATTGCAACCAGCATAAACAAAGAGAATTTGACGCATGAATTCATTGAGAGAAGTGGTGTGTTTACCGTTTCAGTACTTTCAACGGAAGCTCCGTTTAAGTTCATAGGTTTATTTGGATTTCGCTCTGGCAGGGATGTGGATAAGTTCTCGCAGGTGAATTATAAAATTGGTAAAACAGGCGCACCCATAGTTATGGATTATTCGCTGGCATATCTTGAGGCCAGGGTTGTTGATAAACTGGATGTTGGTTCTCACACCATTTTTGTTGGAGAGGTTGTTGATGGTGATCGCATTTCTGATGGTGAGCCCATGACTTATGATTATTACCATCGTGTGATAAAGGGAAAAACGCCCAAGAAGGCGGCCACGTATATGAAAGAAGAAAAGGAGGTGAAAGAATGAAGTATAGGTGCACAATATGTGGGTATATCTACGACCCTGCTGTGGGTGACCCGGACAGCGAAATTCCTGCGGGAACGCCCTTTGAGGATCTGCCGGATGACTGGGTCTGTCCCATATGCGGAGCAACGAAGGATCTCTTTGAGCCGGTGGAGGAGTGAGCATGATTCGCAAACTGGCGGAAGGGGTATATAATGTGGGGGCGATTGACTGGGAGCGTGTTCTTTTTGACGAGATTGTATCCACACCCCAGGGAACCAGTTACAACTCGTATCTTATCCTTGGTAAGGACAAGGTTGCTTTGATAGACACCGTGGAACCGGAGAAGGCAGATCAGCTCTTTGCGAATCTTGAAGAACTGGGAATTGAGAGAATTGATTACATTGTTTCCAACCATGCCGAGCAGGATCATTCAGGCGCAATTCCCGAGCTCCTTGAAAAATATCCCGAAGCGAAGGTGGTGACCAATGCAAAATGCAAGGGATTTGAGAAGGATCTGCTTCATCTGAGGGATGAGGATTTCATCGTAATAAATGAGGGGGATACCCTTGATCTTGGGGGTAAAACCCTGAAATTCGTGATGACTCCCTGGGTGCACTGGCCTGAAACGATGAGCACATTTCTGCTTGAGGATAAAATCGCCTTCACCTGTGATTTCTTCGGTTCTCATGCGGCCACCACGCATACCTTTGCGGAGCAGTACGATCGCATATATCACGAGGCGAAGAGGTACTACGCTGAAATCATGATGCCCTTCCGCCAGATAATCGCGAGGAACATAACGAAAATTGAAGAATTCGGCCCGAAAATAATTGCGCCCAGCCACGGGCCTGCGTACAGCGATCCGAAGTTCATAATTAACGCTTACAAGGAGTGGATCTCGCCAAGCACGAAGAATGAAGCCCTGATTCTCTATGTGTCCATGCATGGTTCAACCAAGAAGATGGTTGATGCCCTTGTGGATTCCCTCGGAAAGTACGGGGTTGAAGTGAAGGTCAGGGACCTTATTCGTTCGGATATGGGCGAAGTTGCAATTGATCTCGTGGACATAACCACTCTTGTAATAGCGACGCCCACCATGCTTGCAGGACCGCATCCTCAGGCGGTTTATGCGGCATATCTGGCGAATGCTCTTAAACCAAAGGTGAAGATTGTTGGCATAATTGGATCCTATGGCTGGGGTGGAAGAACGGTGGATATTCTCAAAGCGAATCTTGGCGCTTTGAAGGTTGAATTGCTTGAACCACTCCTAATCAAAGGTCTTCCAAAGGATGAGGATTATGAGAAAATAGATGAATTTGCGAAGAAGATTGCGGAGAAGCATAGGGAACTGGGGGTGATGAAATGAGTCGCGAAGCTCCAGATTTCTGTCTTCCAGATTATCGTGGCGAGGAACATTGTCTCCATGATTTTCGTGGCAAGTGGGTTGTGCTCTACTTCTATCCCAAGGATAACACATCCGGATGCACCAGAGAGGCGAAGGAATTCACCGAGATGCGGGAAGAATTTGAAAAGTTGAATGCGGTGATAATAGGTATAAGCAAGGACTCGCCGAAATCACACGAAAAGTTTATAAAGAAGCACAATCTAAATATATTGCTGCTCAGCGATGAGAACCATGAAGTGATTGAGAAGTATGGTGCGTGGGGCAAGAAGAAGAATTATGGCAGGGAATATTACGGCACGATTAGAAGCACATTCCTGATAGACCCTGAGGGGAATATAGTGAAGGAATGGAAGAAGGTTCGTGTTGCGGGGCATGTTGAAGAGGTGCTTAAAACTTTAAAGGAGGTGGTAAAATGAATCTGGAAAGTTATAATTTAAAAACGCTGTTGCTCGCCGCCATAAAGAGCGAGATTGACAGCGGGGATGTGTACAGGAATCTTGCAAACAGGGTGAAGAACGCCCTTCTGAAAGAGCGTTTAAACTTTCTGGCAGGGGAAGAGGATAAGCATCGCGCGTTTCTTGAGGCGCTTTACAGGCAGAAGTTCCCCGGGGAGGAGATAGTGGTCCCGGAAAAAACGCCGGTTCCTCTTCCAGAGGTGGATGCCTCTGAGGATCGTTTGCTTAGCGAGATAATTGAAGATGCCATGAAGGCGGAGCTCGCTGCGAAGGAGTTTTACGAGTCCCTGAAGCCGCTTCTCCAGGACGAGGAAAATCGCAAGATGCTTCAGGTCCTTGCCAACATGGAGCAGGGCCATTACGACATTCTTGCCAAAGAACTGGAGAACCTGAAGAATTTTGAAAATTACGACGAGTACTGGCCCATGATGCATGTGGGCCCCTGAGGTGAAGAGGTGAATGAAAATGAGAAAGATGGTTAAGAAAAGCTTGGAGGAAGCGTTTGCGGGAGAGAGCATGGCGCATATGAAATACTCAATCTTCGCTGAAGTTGCCGAAAGAGAGGGAAAGAAGAACATTGCGCGTTTGTTCAGGGCGATTGCTTACGCTGAGTTCGTGCATGCGAAGAACCATGCTAGGAATCTGGGATATATCAAAAGCACGCCTGAGAATCTTCAGAGCGCTATAGATGGCGAGACATTTGAAGTTGAAGATATGTATCCCGCTTACCTGGAACTCGCAAAATATTTCGGGGAGAAGGGCGCGGAGATGTCCTTCCACTACGCAATTGAAGCTGAGAAGATACACGCAAATCTTTACGGCGAGGCGAAGAAGAAGGCGGAGAAGAACGAGGACATTGAGGAGAAGAGCATCTACATATGCCCCGTGTGCGGATACACCTATGTGGGTGAGGATCCCCCAGAGAGATGCCCCGTTTGCAATGCGCCGCGTGATAAATTTGTGAAGTTCTGAGGTGAGCACATGGAAATAATAGTGGATGTCCGGAGCCAGCACGAGTTCGTGAAGAACCATATCAAGGGAGCGATAAACATCCCAATAATGCATCTTGAGATGTACGAATCATTCCTGAAGAAGATGTGCATGGAGAAGAAGCTCAAACTGTACTGCAACACTGAGTTTCGGGCTGAAATTGCAAGGGAAAAACTGGAGAAGATGGGCATTGAGGCGGAGATAATTACCCAGGATGAATTGAAGGATTACGAATGGGAAGGCAAGGATGTGGTCTGCGCCATGAACTTCGTTGTGGTGCGCCCCGGGCACGAGGAGGAGTTTGAGAAGCGAGTCAAAGAACTCTGCAAGAAGACAGAGAGGTATCCTGGATTCCTTGGCTCACAGTTGCTACGGGTGGATGGTGTTTCCGCCATCGGCTCCGGGCTTCCCGGCGAGATGCGAGAACTCAAGATCAAGCCCCTGAAATATGTCATACTCACATACTGGGAATCAAAGGAAATACATGATAAATCGCATCTTGAGGAGGATTTCAGGAGGGCATTTGAGACGATGCCCGCGCATCTCGTGCAGATGCCGTATGAGGAATTCTACGAGATATTGAGATAAGGAGGTGAAAAAGATGATAGATAAGGAGATAGAAGAGGCGATAAATAAGCAGATAAACGAGGAGATGTACTCCGCATACCTGTATCTTTCAATGTCTGCATACTTTGAATCTCTTGGACTAAAGGGATTTGCCAACTGGATGTATGTGCAGTATCAGGAGGAGATGGACCACGCAATGAAATTCTACCGCTATTTGATTGAGCGCGGGGGAAGAGTGAAATTGTATCCAATAAAGGAGCCGCCGCATGAGTGGAACTCGCCATTGCATGCATTTGAGGAGACCCTTAAGCACGAGAGACATATAACAGAGTGCATAAACAACCTCGTTGACCTTGCTGAGAAGAAGAAGGATAGGGCGACATTCAATCTTCTGCAGTGGTATGTGGATGAGCAGGTTGAGGAAGAGGCGAACGATGAGGAAATAATTCAGATGCTCAAAATGATAGGCGATAAGGGTCAGGGCTTGTTAATGCTTGACCGTGAATTGGCGAAGAGAACTTACGTTCCTCTTGTGAATGAGGAAAAATAAAGGAGGTGATTAAAAATGTTGAGTGAGACCATAAAGAGTGGTGACTGGAAGGGCGAAAAGCATGTG
>CAYRMJ010000076.1:0-5906 GCA_964425415.1 uncultured Thermoplasmata archaeon
AAGATTCTGGAGAATGGCAAACCAAAGAAATTTGATGTTGTGATAGCGAATCCTCCATGGAATCAGGATGGGTATCCAGAGGAGAAATTGAAGACAGGTGAATTCTGGAAGGAGCGGTTTGAGTTCGGGTTTCCCACCAAGCAGAGCGCTGACTGGGCCTGGATTCAACACATGCTCTATTCCTCCCGCAGGATTGTGGGGGTGGTCATCGACAACGGCGCACTGTTCCGTGGGGGAAGAGAGAAGAAGATAAGGGCAAAGATTATTGATAGGGACCTTGTGGATACCGTGATTCTCCTTCCCGAGAAGCTGTTTTACAACACTGGAGCGCCGGGAGCGATAATAATATTTAACAGGCAAAAGGATGATAAACGCAAAGGAAATGTTCTGTTCATCAACGCATCGCAGGAGTACGAGAAGCATCCAGATGTGCGCAAGCTGAACATTCTGAGTGAGAAGAACATTGAGAAGATAGTCAACGCTTACCGCAATTTTTCTGAAGAGGGGGGATTTTCCAGGGTTGTTAGCATGGAGGAGATAAAGGACAACGATTACAATCTCAATGTCACCCTTTATGTGTTTCCCGAAGTGGAAGAGGAGGAGATAGATGTGCATGCGGAATGGGAAGAACTGAGAAGAATTGAGGAGAAAATGAAGGCGGTGAATGAGAGGATAGAGGAGTATTTGAGGGTGATGAAGTGAGAAATGTTTTAGACCTCATCAAGTTTGGAGAATCGGAAACTGTGGAATTTAAAAGGAGCTTTGACAGGGAGGTTATAGAAACTGCCGTTGCAATGGCCAATCGTAGAGGAGGATACATTATAGTGGGTGTAAGGGATGATGGGGAGATTATCGGAGTGACATTGCAGAGAAACACCATGGTGGAGTGGATTAATGAAATCTCGCAGAACACAGAGCCGAGGATCATACCTGAAATTGATAAATTTGAGGTGAACGGGAAACAGATTGTGGTCATATCCGTGGATGAGAGTCCCATAAAGCCGGTTATGTACAGGGGAAGAGCGTACCTGCGGGTAAATGCATCAAACAGGAAATTGGGATCCAGAGAAATATCCGAGTTGTTTGAGATGAGCACAGGAATGAGCTGGGATCATTATGAAGTGGAGGCAAGCATGGCGGATATTGACCTTGATGCTGTGCGTGAATTTGCAAAGATGGCCAGATTAAACTACGGGGAGGGGGAGATACTCAAAAAATTGCATCTTGTGCGGGATGGTAAAATTACCCGTGCCGCGTTGCTCCTTTTTGGAAAGGAGCCGCAGGATGTGTTTATGAATGCAGTGGTTAGAGTGGGAAGATTCAAGGATTCCGAGATCGTGGATTCTGTGGATGTAGGGGGCAATCTGTTCAGGCAGGTGGAGAGCGTTATGGAGGCTGTGAAGAAGCACCTCAACAGGAGATTTGTAATAGAGGATGTTAGGAGAAAAGAGGTGTGGGATTACCCCCTAAATGCTCTGAGAGAGGGAATAATAAACGCAATCATTCATCGCGATTACCGCAGGCCGGAGGAAATACAGATAAAGATTTACGATGATCATATAACCATCTGGAACCCGGGAGAATTGCCCTATGATCTGAAGGTTGAGGATCTTTACAGGGAGCATCATTCCCATCCGAGAAATAAACTGATCGCGGAGGTGTTTTACCTTGCGGGATACATTGAGAAGTGGGGAAGTGGAACCCTGAGGATTTTAAACGCGTTCAAGAACGCTGGGCTTCCAGAGCCCAGGTTTGAAGAGCGTGGTGGTGGCATTCTCCTGACCTTCTGGAAGGATATTTACAACGAGGATAATTTGAGAAAAATGGGCCTGAATGAGAGACAAATAAAGGCAGTCATTTATGTGAAGGAGCACGGGAGGATAAGCAATGCTGAGTACCAGAATATTACGGGGATTAAAAAGAGACAGGCAACAGAGGATTTGAGAATTCTGGAAGAGAAGGGAATATTTGAGAAACACGGTACTACGGGACGGGGCACTTATTACACTATAAAGGGGCATAAAACGGGCAAAAGGGGCATGAAAGGAGCACCAAACGGGCAGAAGAGAGGAAAAAATGAGGTAAAAATGGAGCAAAAAGGGGGTGAGAGCGATGTTTGATGATAAGTCAGCATATCTTATTTTATCAACTTATTTACCAAATTTGGTGGAAAAAATTAATATAATCACAAATCAGATATTGAATGTTTGAGGTGATTACTATGGCAAAAATGAGAAGTAGGAAGGAAAGAAAAGCGAGAAAAATGATTGGAAATACTGCGAGGGGAATACTGGGAATTATGGAAGCAAAGGAGGCAGTAACATCACCACATACTTACGCAGCAAAGAGAATACTAGAAATGGCGGCTAGAGCTGATAGAGTGCCAATGAGAAGAGGAATGGTCAGAGGAAAATATCAGGTATACAATCCAAGAAGTAAAGATAGACTCTACAACAGGAAAGATAATTGGAGTAAAGAAAGATGGGCTTCCGTATAAAGGGGTTAGAAAAAGAAGGTGATATATATGAGTATGGCAGTTAGAGAGTGGTACGAAAGGGTGATGTATCTTTTTCAAGAGTATGTACCAACGCCTATCAAGAATTTAGTTGATATATGGGTGGGTGAAAATTATCTTAATATGATATTTAGCGGAGGATTCAGAGTAAAGATAATTGTTGATGCCAATATAATTATTTCTGAAGTCATATCATATTTTAAAAATGGAAAATCAAGTTTTCTAAGTCTTTTAGACCATACAATAATAGATGCTGTCTCCCCCTCTTATATTCTTGAAGAAATAGAAGAACACATGGGAGAGATCGTGAAAAAAACTAACCGAACCGAGAAGGAGATAAGGAAAGTGATCAAAGAAAAATATATTTCTAAAATTAAACTCAAAAAAGTTTACAGCACAGGAAAAAAAGGATATGAGGAAATTATAAATGCTCTGAAAGAACGCGATCCTGACGATTTACCATATTTAATTTTGTATCTTTCAGATAATGCTGATGCAATATTGAGCAGAGATTCACATTTTATAAGTTTATATGGGATACAAACAATGAAAAATGTAGGTCATTTAAAGAAGGTTCTTTACGAAATAGAAAGGGGGAATTTAGCGCTGCTGATAACGGTAGATGTCTTACCTAAATTGGTTGTTTATATAGGTAGGATTATAATTACTGCTCTATTTCTAGTTATGAGAGCTCTTTATAAATTTGCTGTTAAGGCTATAGAATCAATTAAAAAGGGGATGAAAGAATTCATGAATTGGTTTTCTAATTTAACTCCTGAAAGAAAGCTTTGGGGAGTGATAGTTGGCCTTATTTCTGCAAAAATTATTTATGACAACAGAGAGAGGATCCAAAAGAATATAATAGACCCCTTAAAAGAGTTTGTTTATGAACTAACAAATAAGCTCATACAATTTTTTAAAGAAATTGGTAATTTGCTAAAGGATTTGACTTACGCCGCTGCTGAAATTGTTAAACTAATGTTAGAGAATATCAAACACTGCATTGAAATATATGAAGAGTTTGGAAGAAGATTTCAAATTATAGAGGTGTGTTAGATGGAAGACTCGGTTGCTATTGCCAAAATTACAAGTTGGGGAATATCCATGATTGCTTTAGCGGTGTGGTATAAAACAAATGGAGTATATGGCTGGGATACATATCTCTGGATTGGTTCAGTTGTACTTCTTTTGGTAGGCACCTACATATTAGGGAGCGTCTTTGATAATCTTGGATTCACCGGTGCGTTAGGTGCATCTTCATTTTTTATTGGATTGATGATGATAGCTATTCAACCATTGTATAGTCTAGTGTTTTTCGGTTTTTTGATATTGATTATTATAGTAAAAATTGGAGGTACCTGAAAATGCGGGAAAAGTTTGAGTTCTACAAAGAAAGTAAATTCAGGAACACGGACATCGGCCCGCTCCCGGAGGAGTGGGAAGTGGTGAGGTTGGGGGAGGTTACTATACCTACAGAAAACATTGATCCCACCAAACAAAAAAATGCAAAATTCAAATATCTGGATATTTCAAACATAGATAACATATTCTTTAAGGTGAAAGGCTGGAATATTATAACTGGGGAAAATGCACCGTCTAGGGCGAGAAAAAGGATAAAGCATAAAGATGTGGTGTTTGCAACTACTAGACCCTATCTAAAAAATATAGCTATTGTTCCGCCAGAGTTAGATGGGGAAATCTGTTTTACGGGATTTTGTGTTTTGAGAGCAAACACAGAAAAGACCATTCCAGAATGGATATTTTATAATGTGATTACTGATAGGTTTATAACTAGAATATCTGCAAGGATGGTGGGAGCCACATATCCTGCCGTAAGCGACAAAGATGTTTTTGATATGAAAATCCCCCTCCCGCCGCTCCCCGAGCAGCGGCGCATTGCGAGGGTTCTCAGCACTGTGGACGAGGCGCTCTCGCTCACGGACGAGGCGATTGCGAGGACGGAGAGGGTGAAGAGGGGATTAATGCAAAGATTGCTTACGCGGGGGCTCGGGCATGAGAAGTTTAAGAAGACGGAAATCGGTGAGATACCGGAGGAGTGGGAAGTGGTGAGGTTGGGGGAAATTTCTAAAATAGAGAGCGGAGGAACACCTAACAGAAAGGAAGCCAGTTATTGGATTGGTGGAACTATACCATGGATTAAATCAGGAGAACTTAACGATTCTATAATATTGTCTTCTGAAGAGTTTATAACAAAATCAGGATTAGAAAACTCAAGTGCTAAAATTTTTCCTAAAAACACATTGCTTATTGCATTATATGGAGCTACAGTTGGAAAAACTGGACTACTTGGAATAAGCGCCGCTACCAATCAAGCAATTGCCGCACTTTTACCTAAGCAAGAGAATAGATTTGATCCAAGGTTTTTACAATATATGATAATTTATTTAAGAGGAAAATTAATTTCTACCAGCAGTGGTGGCGCCCAATCGAATATTTATCTGTATGTGCTAAAGAGTTTCAAGCTCCCCCTCCCGCCGCTCCCCGAGCAGCGGCGCATTGCGGAGATTCTGGGTGCGGTGGATGAGAAACTGGAACTCCTGCGCGCGCGGCGGGAGAAGCTGGAGAGGGTGAAAAAAGGATTGATGCAGGATCTCCTCACAGGCCGCAAGCGGGTGCCGGAGGGGGTGGTGTGAGTGGTGGATTTAACATACATAATCCTAATTTTATTGCTACTTCCATTTATTAACAAATCCTTGGAGTATACTAAAATCATATCAAGCGAAAACTTAAACTCATATAAAATTAGAATTGGAAAGTTGTGGGTTAGCTATGTGTTAATAGATACTTTCTTGTTTTTTTCGTTCGGTGAAATTTTTTCGGTATTCTTATCTCCTTTTCAAGCGATAGTTTTATCATTAAGTTTTTTTTGCGTTTGGATTTTGGTTATAGTTGTTGTTTATTTTCTATCCTTTAGCAAACTTATTAAATTAATAGAAAATAGAGAAAAAAATAAGCAAACTTATAAAATGAGTTTGCTAGATGTTATTTTTTCATTATTTGTATTGGGTGGGATGATATATGCTTTGCTATATGCAGGAATAGGATTATTCTTTGGATACAAAATTAGTGAACTACCGGAATTAATTATAAATTTTCCATCTCTTTTGAGTATAATATTAGTCCCAATTTTAATATTTCCTTATTTGGAAATTTGGATCAACGGTAAAAAACTATTAAAGGAGGACGCCGAAGATGCCTGAATGGGAAGGGTGTGAGAAGCCGATAATTGAGGCGCTGGTTGCGAAGGGCTGGAGATATGTTCAGGGCTCAGACCTTCCGCGATCCACGGATGAGGTGATAATAAAACCGTACCTCCGGGAATTTGTGGAGAAGAATGCGAGGAAGATGGGAATAGAGATTACCGATGATA
>CAYRMJ010000077.1:0-3025 GCA_964425415.1 uncultured Thermoplasmata archaeon
CACGCATTCAGGAACTGTGATGAGATTCCATTCTACGCGGGGGTCTTCAGATGAGCGAGTATGTTGAGCTATTCAAAGAGGAAATAGAGCAAATCAGCAAAGCGAATGAAAATGAGCTTTATAAGGAAATACGGGATAGAATGAAAAGGTACTGGCATACGATTCCGAATTTGGAATCAGAGATATACGATGTGATCGGTGTGGATTCAAGCAATCAATCCATTGAGCTATCAAATGGATATGTTCTCTTGGTGGCCCGCGCTTGCGCCGTGTCCAAAGAGAAAAAAAGAACACTCATGGCGCGCTTGACCACAGGAGATATAACTGAGCTAAAAAGCAGAGTAATGGAACACTTAGAACATAAAATTCTTAGAGAATCTTTAAGAGAGGTAAATCTGGTAGATGGCTCTCTATACGGTCGTGGAAATCATGTGCCTGCAGAGTTCAGAAATGAAGGGTTTGAGAATTTTATTTTAGATTATTACGAGGAATATGTGAGCCTTATGGAAGAAATTGAAAAAAATAATCTTAAGATTTTGGGAATTAGCAAAAGTACGTCTTCAACTTTTTACAGAGATATAATAGTGAAAGAAATGTACGATGAGGAGATAAATAAGCTCCAATTGGGAGGAAAAGAAAAAGAGCTTCCGTATCTGGCACTGGATAAAAAGAGGGAGGCTATGCAAATAGCAAAGCGATTACTGAAAGATAGAGGCTATGAACGCGCATATTTGTTAATAACCGAGCTTATGCACAAAAGACCAGATCTGTCATTTATATCCACACTTGGTCCCGGAATATCCGATCCAGTACTTTTAGGCGCATCCGCAAGAAGCAGGCGCAGGTTTAAAGAGATTTCACAGCACGAAAAAAAGGCTCTGGAGGAAATATTCTCATCAAAAGAAATTAAAGATACGGATGTAAAAACGGTTCTAAAATACCTGAACCTACCAGCATTCGTCTCCTTTTACATATCCTTCACACCCGGAGTGGTTTTGAGGGTTGATTTTCCTGCATTTATGGTTGGACTCAACAGGAGAATGATGGGTGTATATTGGCCAGAGATAATAAAAGAGGATATAAGCGAAATCATCAAAATAGTGATTTCTGAACATGCGGATAACTACGTTCACAGCATTCACCTGTTTGCTGCTGATTCAGATGTTAGATTCACTCGGGAAATATTCATGAACGTTTATTTACCCATATTGGAGAACACTCTTCACACAAATCCGGCCATGGGTGATATGAGATATCTATTTAGGAGGTGAAAAGATGAGTAAGGAAATAGGTTTTGTAGTAGGTGAAACAGGAACTAACAAATTTATGGTTGCGCTTCCGAACGCAAAGGACGTAATGGAGAACGAGTACGTTATTGTGAATGTTAATGAGAGAAACAATGAAAGAGTGGTTGTTGGAAGAATAATGAAGCTGGGTGCACTCTCACATTTACTAACACATGAAACCGGTTTTTCAGCTTTGGAAAAGTTGGTGGAGTCTGAGATTGACAACGCAAAGACCTTTGCAGAGGTGGAAGTATTAGGATACCTTGATGAATATGTGGTGAAGTATCCTCGCAATCCACCCCTACCCGGAGCTAAGGTCTATGTTGCACCCAAAGAGCTCCTTGAGAAATTTTATCATGTATCCGAATTGCCCATGTATGTGGGTACTCTACTTGCAAGAGAAGATGTTCGCATTCATCTAAATCCAAAGGGCTTTATGAGGCATCTTGCAATAATTGGGCAAACGGGTGGTGGAAAGAGCTATACCACTGGAGTAATAATTGAAGAACTGTACAGAATAGGTGGTTCTATCGTCGTTATTGATCCACATGCAGATTATGTGCGCATGAGCACCGACGAGAAGGGTAATAAAATAATTAAAAGATTCTCGGTATTTCGCAATCCACAGAGTACTGGAAGATACGAAAACATAGATGCAAAAGAATTACAAGTTTCCATAAAGGACCTTGATCCGGATGATATTGGAGAAATACTTGGACTCAAGCCCAATGCAAAGAGAATGCAAGGATTGATTGCTGTTGCAATGGATATATTAAGTGGCGAAGAGGAATTAGCGTTTGAGGATTTTGAAAATCTGATACTGAATTGGGCAAATGGCCTTGAAAAGCCTCCAAAAGGGTATAAGGTTGATGATGCTATAAATGTGATGAGATACATCCGCAGAGCCAAACAGAAAGGTTTAACATCTATATTTTCCAATAAAACCACGCCTCTTGAAAGCATAATTGCACCCAAGCATATTTCAGTGCTGGACCTGTCCGGATTGAAAAATGAGGTACAGGACATATACACAAAGATATTCTTAGAGAAGATATATGAGCAAAACACCAGTGGGAGCATTAGCCCAGTTTTTGTAATTATTGAAGAAGCACACAACTTTGTTCCTCAAAAAGATTCCACAAAATCTGCTGAAATAATAAAGAAAATAGCTGCTGAAGGCAGAAAATTTGGAGTGTTCTTGATCCTCATCACGCAGAGACCGCAAAAGATAAATCAAGATGCCCTTTCGCAGGCAAACAGCTACATATTGCTGAGGCTGAAAAATCCCCAGGATATTTACGCAGTAAAAACAGCTGCTGAGAGCTTAGGAGATGACCTTTCTTCATTGTTACCCACTCTTAATCCGGGAGAGGCCGTTATTGTGGGACCTGTTGTAAACTTGCCTGCAATAGTGAAGATAAGAAAACGGCTCACGATAGAAGGTGGCGGAGACATAGATATAATAGGCATACTAAAGAGCACAAAGGACATAGCGGAATGATATGCGGGGGGCCGGATTCGAACCGGCGAACCCCTACGGGAACAGATCTTGAGTCTGTCGCCTTTGACCTAGCTCGGCAACCCCCGCTCAGCAGGGAAATAAAGTTTCATGTTTATAAATTCTTTGTTTTCTCATCGTGGCGTGTTTTTATAAAAATAAAGAATGATAAGACACGGTTTGTTATTCGGAAATTAATTCTCCGATACTTTACATCATCAGATTTCGTCAATACATAGAT
>CAYRMJ010000077.1:3125-5682 GCA_964425415.1 uncultured Thermoplasmata archaeon
TTACCCACACAATTGTGTAAGTTTTTTCTCTCATTTCCTACCTGTTTATACTCAAAAAAAGGAGGAGTTTGTTGAAATATTACCCTCAACGTATTTAACTGCGCTATCACCAGAAACTCGCAGGTTTAATCTCTGCGGGCCATTCCTCTCCGCTGAGATATTCATCAATGGCCTTCGCCGCTTTCTTTCCATCGCCCATGGCAAGAACCACCGTAGCTTCGCCGCGCACCGCGTCTCCGCCTGCAAACACTCCTTTAAGGGGCGTGCGATATTTCTCATCCACTATCAGCGTGCCCCACTTGGTGGTCTTGAGCTCCGGCACCTCTTGATATAGGAGCTTATTCGGTTTCTGGCCAATGGCAAACACCACCGCATCCACTTCCAGCCCGAATTCCGTGCCGGGTATTGGCTTTGGCCTTCTCCTTCCAGAGGAATCCGGCTCTCCCAATTCGTTCATTATGAGCTTCAGAACTCGCACATGGCCGTTCTCGTCACCTATGAACTCCACTGGCGATACGAGGAACATGAAACGCACTCCTTCCTGCTCCGCGTGGTGTATCTCTTCCTCTCTGGCAGTCATGTACTCCCTCGTTCTGCGATAAATTATGTAAACCTCTTCGTATCCAACTCTCAGAGCACTTCTCGCAGCGTCCATTGCAACATTTCCCGCTCCAATAACCGCGAGAGTCTTTCCCTTTTTGATGGGCGTATCGTACTCCGGGAACTTGTACGCCTTCATGAGATTAATCCTCGTGAGAAACTCGTTGGCGCTGTATATCCCGTTGAGATTCACACCCGGAATGTTGAGGAATTTCGGAGTGCCTGCCCCAGTGCCCAGAAACACCGCATCATACTCGTTCAGCAGTTCCTGCAGAGTGTACGTCTTTCCAACAACCACATTAGTATCCACATGCACTCCGAGCATCTTCAGAAACTTCACCTCGTAGCGCACTATATCTTTGGGTAACCTGAACTCCGGAATTCCGTATATCAGCACGCCGCCAGCCTCGTGGAGAGCTTCAAACATGTACACGTCGTATCCCATCTTCGCGAGATCCGAAGCCGCCGTCAATCCAGAAGGTCCAGAGCCGACGATTGCCACCTTCTTGCCCTTTTTCTCCACCTGTGGGATATCTGGATATATGCCCTGCTTGCGCGCCTCGTCAGCCACGAATCTCTCAAGCTTGCCTATGTTTATCTTATCCCCCAATTTTCCCATGACGCAGTTCATCTCGCACTGCTGCTCCTGAGGGCACACTCTGCCCGTGATTCCCGGAAGTGAGTTGGTCCCGTGGATTACCTCCAGAGCACCTTTGATATCCCTATCTAAGATTTTCTTTATAAATCCCGGAATGTTCACATTCACAGGGCATCCTTTTATGCACGGTGCATAGTTGTAGGGACATTGCAAGCATCTTGAAGCTTCCTCAACTGCGAGGTCCCAAGTGTATCCGAGAGCAACCTCGTTGAAATTGTGAATTCTAGCGTTAGGGTCCTGCTCCGGCACGTTGATTCTCTTCTTCTTTATCTGCTTCGCCAATTCAAACACCTCCCTTCATATACCTTTCCATAGCCTCCTTCTCCTCCTCCCGGTACTCCTTCAACCGATACATAAGTTCATTGAAATCCACCTGATGCGCATCAAAGTCAGGGCCATCAACGCATGCAAACTTAATCTCTCCGCCCACCGTGACACGGCACGCGCCGCACATTCCAGTACCGTCAACCATAATTGGATTGAGACTTGCGTAGGTCTTAATTCCATGCTTCTTGGTTATGTCCGCTATGAGCTTCATCATTATCACAGGACCAACGGTGAAAACATAATCAACCTTGTTCCCTGCGGCGAGATATTCCTCCAAAACATTGGTTGTGAATCCCTTGCGCACATAGCTGCCATCATCCGTGGTTATGAAAAGTTCATCGCTTATGTTCCTGAATTCATCTTCCAGAATGACGAAATCTTTGCTTCTGAATCCAGCAATCAAAGTTAGATGGTTTCCCGCTTCCTTCAGCGCTCTGGCAACTGCATAGCCAATGGGCGCACCCACGCCGCCGCTAACCACCACGGCATTTCCGAATTTTTCAATTTCCGTGGGTTTTCCAAGGGGCCCCACGATGTCCTGAATCTTGTCTCCGGGTTCGTATGTACCTAATTCGTAAGTTGTCTTTCCAACTTCCTGAAACACGAGCTCAATGTATCCTTCCTCCTTATTCCACTTGAACAGGGTGAGGGGCACTCTCTCACCTCTTTCGTGCAATCTGAAAACTATGAACTGCCCCGGCTTCGCGGTGCGGGCAACCAGCGGTGCGTTCACGCGAATCCACTTGATGTTCGGTGCGAGTTCCTTCTTTGCCAATATCTCAAACATAAGGCATCAAGGGAGAGAATGTATGTTTGGGATTTAATATTGTCGTTGCACACTGCTCTGTCGCATAAACAGTGTGCGAAGAGCGGTAGATGAATATGAATGAAATGGCAAATAAATAAAAAGGGAACTCAAAGCGAGTGAAATAGATTGAAAAGGGAGATTATAATAAGCATCTCTCTATAACC
>CAYRMJ010000078.1:0-5677 GCA_964425415.1 uncultured Thermoplasmata archaeon
GTGGACCGGGCGGGATTTGAACCCGCGACTTCCACATTGCGAATGTGGCGATCTTCCGAGCTGATCTACCGGCCCAGAGGGTTTAAATGACGTAGAAGGGAAGGCTGAAAGCGATATAAAAGTTTTGGGAGCATATTTCTCTTGTACTCCAAAACCTTTAAAAAGATAGAGTGATGAACCATTTATGATTCTCACGTGTCCCAATTGCGGAAAAGATGTTGAGCAGGAGATTCTTTCGTACAAGGAGACTAAAAACGGAAGGGAATATCTTCTTAGATGTACCGAGTGTGGATACACATACAAGAAGGAGATAAAAGAAGCGAAGATGAAGGAATTAAAGGTCATTTGGAGCTGGAAAGGGGAATCTGAGGTGAGAAAGTTTTCAACTTTTGAAGACGAAATCCTGCGAGTGGGGGATGAAATAACGGTGAATGGAATCAACAGCTTAATAACTGCCATTGACTCCAATGGTAAGAGAGTTGAGAAGGCCATGGCTGAAGATATAGATACATTGTGGGCAAAGAGATTTGATGAGGTCATTGTTAAAGTATCTATAAACAGAGGTGAGCGCACCCTCTCAGGTGAGATTACAGCAGATCCTCATGAGGAGTTTTACATAGGGGATATTGTGGAGGTGAACGGAATAAATGGGGTTATACACAGAATCAAAACCACCGAGCGTTTTGTTCATCGGGGCGGTGCTCTTGCGAGAGACATAGTAAGAATATATGCAAAAGAGATAAGAGAGGGAAGACGAAAACATTAAATAATAATTATCTTTTGATATGCGTATGGAATCAACAGACTTACCTCCACCAATGGCATCCCAACCAGCCATAGGAGAATCAGGAAAGTTGAGGAGCGCTCTTGATTTGCTTAATATAACAAAAATACTTGCGCTGGTTATTGGGATAATAAGCTTTCTGCTTGCGGCATGGAACGGCATTGATCTCGCGTTTGGGTGGTTTCTCTCTTTGCCCTCTGTAATTTACTATGTTATTTCAGGAATTATTAATTTGCTCATTTATACAAAGATTCCCGAATATGATGCGCAGATTCGCGGTAGAAGATATGTTGAAGCAAAAGATCAGATGCTCGTTTGGGCGGTGTTGGGAATCATATTTGGATTCCTAGCAGGATTACTTCTGCTGCTTGTGATATTCCTGTATCTTGAGGATATGATAAGAGCATCAGGCAGATACAACGCTCCGCCACCATCTCCCCCGGGATACTGAGTGGGGAAAAGTTTTTTATCTTACATTTATTTATTTGTTTATGCTCAAAGAGGCTTTTGAGAGTGCTGCTCCCTACATATCTAACTTCAAAGAAATTCGCAGATTTGTTGAAGAAAATGAAGGAAAAAACTTGGATGAGGTTATAAAATTAATAGAAAAAAGAATAGATGAATCAGATACAACATTGTCCACCGATTACAGGATATTGCTAAACGAACTTAGGAAAATGATTAATACGGGGTTGTAAATCCATGTCTGTGAATTTAAAGGAACTCATAAGAAAGATAATTGAATATCACGGTGGAGAAATAATTGATAGGGATGATGAGTTTATATGGGCAAAAATTGATGGTAATACTGAAATTTACTATGTGGAAGATAGGGAGGTGGTGGATGGAGAGCATGTGTTTAAATTCAACAGGGACACTGAGCAAGTAAATGCAATAAAAGCAATAATTTGCGTTAAGGGTTATACTGAAATGGCGGAGAACACGGCAAAAAAATTAAAAATATATCTTATACCAAGAGACAAGCTTGCCAGTTGGATTGGCGAATATGTACTTGACATATATGAGAAGGGGGAGACACTAAATCTTTTTGATGAAGAGGATATTGAGGTTGAGGGTATTTATTACGATGAGGATGAGGAGGAAGAGGAGGAAGTTGATGAGGACGTGATACCCATAATAATTGAAGATGTTGAAGGAGGGGATGAAAAGATAATGAAGGTAAATATAACCAAAGAAAAGGCAATCTCTATTTCAAAAAAACACATTTTTGGAGTGGATGCAGAGCTTGTGCTTGTTCCCCACTTCATATTTGAATTTTCCTTAAAGTTGTCCATTGAAAATGTGAACGATGAAAAAGTGGTTAGTGGAATAGTGGCAGTAAATGCCCTTAACGGTCAATACAATATTTGGAAAGTGGGATATGAGACAGTATCCCAAATACATATCCCTCATGTGAAAATGGAACCCCGCGTATCCATTGAAGAGAGCGAGAAAAATGCGATTGGATTTTTGATGGAAGAATACACTAAGGAGGAGGAATACACAATTGAGGATGAAAACATAACTATAATTGATAAGAGAAAAATAACACCTTTGCAAGATAGCATCAAAACTAAGTTTGTAGGATTGCATTACCTTCCAGTTTGGATAGTGCGTGGTAGGGGGAGAACAGTTGCAATAAATGCAAATTCAGGAGAAATAAAAAAAGTTGAAGATTTTGGGCTTACCACCTAATTATGACTGCTATGACTGCTCCGATAATCGCTGTAAAAATTATTATCATAAGCCAAGAGGGTGTCTGCCCGCCTACATAAACGTTTTCTTTGTCTAATTCTATTATTTTGATTGTCTTTACACTTTCATCATAATTGAAAGATGGAGGAGTTGTGTAATGTATAAAGTTGTAATATGCGGATAGATGCTCACTGTTTCCATCATCACACCACTCAGTAAAACGATAAGGATCTCGTATCATAAAGCCCATACCATAATCTTTACGTCCTACTTCAACCGTGACATCTATGTTAACATACTCAAGTTTTCCATCGTGTGGCACTACGGTCCTTACCCATGCGTGTTGTTCCCAGCCATGTCCGTTGTATAACCAGCCATACTCAACCCATGCAGGAATACCCACGCTTCTGGCAAGGGACACAAAAACAAAGGATAGTTCATCGCAGTCACCCTCTCTATCATTCCATGTCTCCACAGCGGTGTGTGGTAGGCCGCTCCTTTCGGTTTTGTATCTGAAATTTTGAACAATTACATCGTATATGGCTCTTAGTTTCTCCACAACACTATGCTTGCCAGAGGTTATTTGCTCACCAATTTTCTTTTTTTCAAACGCACTGGGAGATATAACATAAACTTTCTGATACTTTTTAGTTGTATCATTGTACCTAAGCAGATACTCATCATGGTCGTACTGATCTTTGAGATTTTGAGGAATCGCTTTGGTATCGTCAGAATTTTCAATGTACCACTTTTTCATAATTGTTGTGCCGTTGTATTTTAAAACTATATGTGCGGAGCCTTTGAATTTATATGTGAGCCAAGTTCTGTTGTAAGATTCATGTTTTGTAGGTGTGACTGAAGATATGCTGCTCATCACCACTTTTTGATATTCAGAATTTTGAGGTAATGTTATGTTTAGCATAACAGTTCTTGCGCTTATGTTAATCACTCTCTCAAATTCAAATTTCACCTTCTTTGGAAGAACCATGTACATTGAACCCGGAGGATGGTATATTAGAGAGGATATCATGGGAAGAAAGATATACACAACCAAAAGTACAGCCACGATTGCTATGGTTTTTGCTATTATTCTTTTGTTTCTTTCCATTTTTTCATCACCTTTTTTGGTATAGTCTGTATTAACACTCCTTTATAAACTTTATAGTAAAGCACAGGAACGCTTACAATTAGTCCTATAAAAAAAAGAGAGTAGTGCATATTCCAGATGTATGGGAGCAGTGATAAATTAAACAGCAAAATGTAGCCAAACGATTGAAGCAAGTATTTTTCCCAGAATTTTATCTTTATGCCATAACCTAACAATGCGCCGGTGGAGGCATGAATGCTTGCCAACCCTAAAGATAGAAGCAATAGAGATATGGCCGCACCTGCGTAATCTATATTACTCATTGGCGTTCGCAGGTAATAATAGGCAAGAGAAACGCTCCATATTGCAGCCACACCTAATCCAAATGCAAATCCATAGTATGGTAGAGAATAATCTTTTCTTTTTTTAGGTGTGTTTAAATAGATATACTTTGCCAATTCTGTGAATACTCCAAATAGAAGAACGAAAAAAATACTCAGGTCAAGATATACCCTTACTGAGACCATGGATATCAAGAAGAATACTGCCAACATGATTCCAACTATCCATCCAACAAAGTAGTGAAAAAAGAGTTTTTTCTCACTAAACAAACCCTCAAGCTTTCCCCACGTGAAGTACATTATGCCGAAGGATGGAAAAAAACCGATTATGGCAGCTACGTAAAAGTTCCAATCCATAGATGTGCAAAACTGTGCTTTATTTAATATTTTTCTGCATTAATCTCGTAAACTCTGTGCCAAACTCTCGGCGCGTATGATTTTATTATTCTTTCATCATCAAATTCAACTAAATAGCCCATCTGAGTGGCTATTTTCTTTATTCTACTCCGCAGCGTGTCTTCTTCTCCCTCTCTCACAAGGTCATGATAGTATATTTTACCCTTTTCTTTCAATGATTTAAATGCGAATTTGAGATATGGAAATGTATTGAAATAGCCCATAAATACAACATCCGCTGTGTTGATGGGACAAACATTGCGATTGTCTCCCAGCAATGGAATGATGTTTTTCATGTTGTTGAGATGGATATTATCAAGAAGGTAAATGTATGAGTTTGGATTTTTCTCACATGCATACACTTTTTTAGCGGATAATGCTGCAGGAAGCGCAAAGTATCCAATACCTGCAAACATATCTACCACAATTTTATCTTTGAATTTCACCCTGCCTATTCTCACTCTCTCATTTATGTTTCCAGATGAAAACATTATTTTGGCTACATCCATCCTAAACTTGATGCCATTCTCAATGTGTACTGTCTCAGTACCATTGCCCCAAATCTTCTCCACATGCTGAACTCTAAACTCTCCAGAGATTCCGTGGTACATTACAACGGTTTTTACATTCAGAACTTTTGCATAAGCCTCTCCCAAAGCCTCTTTGTATTTCTCAGGTATGAAAAATTCAGGCAGTATCAACACCTCTCCAAGTCTTTCCCATCTCTTCGGTACAGTTATATTTATATTTTTATTTTTTATAATTTTTGTTATTTTCTCATACGGCGTGATGTTGCCCTGCCGCGGCTTAAACTCCATATCAAAAGCCCCATCAATATAGGTTTTCAGAGGGATATACACATACTTTCCATCGCAATGAATGCTCCATTTATCATCAATTATGTTTTTGGATGCAAGTTTTCTGCGAACCTTCTCCGCATCGGCTTTTGGCACTTTTAAAGCCAGAACCACGAAGCTGCGAATAAATCACTTGCTTATAAAATTTGATGTATAAGCCAGTCACAGAAGTTCCTTTAGCATGGACCGGAAGGTAGCTTCGGGCTGTTAGTGACCCACGGGCTGAACGCCTCGCCCCCGAAGGAGCTCGGCGCTTACACCCGGGCTCTATCAAACCCCTCTTTTAGGGGTGCCCTCAACGGTGCCTCTTTTCAGGGGCCGCTTCGTGCTTAGATGCTTTCAGCACTTATCGGCTACGGCGTGGCTGCCCGGCAATGCCCTGCCAGACAACCGGTAGACTAGAGGCCGCGGAGCCCCGTTCCTCTCGTACTAGAGGCTCCTTCCCCTCAGGCACCGAACACTCCCACGGAAAAGCAACCCTACTGTCTCGCGACGTAGTGAACCCATCTCACGATCC
>CAYRMJ010000079.1:0-1558 GCA_964425415.1 uncultured Thermoplasmata archaeon
CCGTGCTCTTCATTCTCAGCGATTGGGATTCGGATAGAGATATCTCTGATTCTCCGTTCAACGCGGGGATTGGAGTTAGATTTGGAACATTTCAGAATTCAACAATAAATATCGGATCTATAAATCATCTAAACAACACCAATTTAGTGAGTGAAGAGAGGTATAACATGAATTCAAGAAGTTCATCTGTCCACACACCAATAAGAATAAATGGTGATGATGATTTTACCTATGAAAACGGTGTTGTTGGCGGCAGCGGAACGGAGAGTGATCCATACATCATATCTGGGTGGGATATTGATGCGCATGGGGCAGGCACGGCCATTTACATAGGAAATACAACAAAGTATTTTGTAGTGAAAGATTGCAACGTTTACAACACCTCATGGATATCATGGCCTTATGCTCCAAGCGCGGGATTGATGCTTTACAATGTCACCAATGGAACAATAAAAAACAGCACATCTTCCAACACGGGAGAAGGTATATATTTGCTGTCTGCCCATGACAACCATATCTACGAGAACAACGTTTCAAAAAACGATTACGGAGTATATGTTGATACCTCTTCCAACAATGAGATATACAATAACAATGCATCTAATAACGGAGTTGGCATAGAGCTATGTTATTCTAGCAACGAAAATTATGTTTACGAGAATACCGGATCTAATGACAATTACGGAGTCTATATCCTATACTCAAACAACAATACAGTGGTCAACAATTTCATATCAAAGAACAAGCATGGTATATATTTGGTCAATTCTGATAGCAATCTAATTCAAGGAAATACCGTTAAATCTAGCAAATATGAGGGAATATCGGTATCCCACTCCGATGAAAACACCGTTCATGGTAATGTGATATCTGAGAGCAAATACGGGATAAAAGTGATTAATTCTCAGAATAACGATGTTGATGGAAACATTGCATCTGATAACAGATACGGAATATACGTGACTTATGCAAATGATAACGTAATCTCCAATAATATTGCGTCTTCAAACAGATATGGCATCTATTTTGCACATTCAAAAGAGAATAACATATCCAATAACATAGCAACATCCAATAAACAAGATGGTATTTTAATTAAATATTCCAACAACAACTCCATATTTGAAAACGAAGCATCCTCTAACAAATACGGAATTCATCTCTACCATTCAACAAACAACACCATTATTGGGAACAATGCATCATCTAACAATAGGGGAATATACGTTGTATCTTCCAATGGAGATTTATTAAGCAATAATACTGCCTCATCTAATAAGTACGATGGAATCCAGATAAAAAACTCAGAAAATGAGAGAATATTTGAGAATAATGTATCCTTCAACAGGTATGGAATATACGTTCACTCATCCTCTAATTCAACCATCTCAAACAACAGTGCTGAGTACAATCATTATGGAATATATCTCTCTGGTTCATATAACAACACTTTGCTAAAAAACAACGCATCCTCAAATGATCAAGGATTATACATCTACTCTTCAGATAACAATACTTTGATTAACAACACCGCTTACTCAAACAAGTACGACGGCAT
>CAYRMJ010000079.1:1658-5471 GCA_964425415.1 uncultured Thermoplasmata archaeon
GTGTATAACAACAGATATGGCATCTATCTCAAATCATCAAACAACAATACATTCTGCGGCAACAAAATAGAGAACAACACAAAGTATGGAATGTATGTATATTCGGGTAGCAACAATCTTATTTATTTAAATTACTTCTATTTTAACAACGGCTCTGAAAACACCTATGATTCCTCCCATGTACAGGCTTATGATGGTGGCACTAACAATCATTGGAACACGTCTAAGTATGGAAATTATTGGTTAGACTGGGCTGAAAACAACGATACAAACGACCAGAATCACGATGGAATAGTGGACTGGCCCTACGATATAAAGGGCTCTGCAGGTGCAAAAGATTACTATCCACTTAAAAACCCAGAGAGTGTCCCAGAGTTATCTCCCCTGCTAATATTTCAAATCTTTATTTTATTTGCAATTTTCACTAAATTGAACCCCAGAATTAGGGAGAAAATGAAGAGAGGAGTTAATAATAAATAGTTTGTAAGCATACGATTGCACGGTGAAGAATATGATTTGTGAGCTGTGTGGTAAGGATGTGCCTCGCCTTCACAGGGTTGTGATTGAAGGTGTTATCATGAATGTCTGTGACGATTGCGCTCGTTTTGGAAAAGAAGTCAAAAAAGGAGAAATTCCTAAAGAAGTTAAATATTTACCTCCCGAAGTGGTGCGTGAGCGAGTGGAGCGAGCTAAAAAACGTAGGTATCGCGATATTGAAGAAGAGGAAGTTCTGGTTGAAGATTATCCCGAACTAATAAGAAAAGCAAGGGAAAGTCGCGGATGGACACAGGAGGATCTGGCAAAGAGAATACTGGAGAAAAAAACAGTGATATCCAAGCTTGAGCGGGGCGAAATGAGGCCTGATGAAAAGTTAATAAAAAAGCTTGAAAAAGTTCTCAACATACGACTTAAAGAAAAAGTTAGCGGTGTGTATCGCAAAGAGGAAAAGAAAGCACGGGGAATGACTTTAGGAGACTTGCTTAGTGGTGCAATATGAGTGATAATGGGCAGTCAATATGTAACATCATAACTATACTTATAATTTTTATAATTCTCCTATGGGTTCAGTACTATTTAATGAATCCAAAAAGATTTCTCAAAAAAATTGAAGAGTATCAAAATATTGACGATAAAGAAAACAAAACCTCAGAGGAGGATGAAAAAAAGTTTTATGAAGAGATTTGGAACGCCGACAAATCAGAGAGGAAGCGCTCTGATTAAAGCGCGAAGCGGCACGCCATCAACTTCGTCATGTGATGTTTTGTTTACCAGAACAACCACTAATTTTGGAATGCCTCCGGCGTTTCTTATGTCCTCAATTGCCTTTTTCATGGTTTCGCCAGTGCTCAGAACATCATCTACAAGCACAACTTTCTTTCCTTCAATGTGCGCATAATTACTTGAAAATGCACCCTCTTCTCGTTTTGGATGTGGTCTATAAACTATCATCTCAAGTCCAAGCTCTTCTGCTATGAATGTTGCATAAGGTATTCCGTTTATAAGCACACCCACGACTGAATCTATAGTAAACTCCCTCTTTTCCATTTCTTCCAAAATTATGTCTGTCATTATCTCAGCTATCTTTGAAATGCGGTACGGGTATATTCCAATGCTTCTCCAACCAATCTTAACATCTTTTGGTGCCTCTTCAACCTCATAGCCACGCGTTAAAAGCCACTCAACAGTGTTTGTTGAAAGATGCAACTCGGCAGCTATTTCTTTTGTGTCAAGCCCTCTCTTTCTAAGCTCCATAGCCCTGGTGGCAAGTTCCTTCACACTTTTCATACATATCACCTCAGCACTCATAGGGCTCATCATCACTCAGCGCCCTCAGGTCATCATCACCCTTGCATTCTTTGAAAATATTTAATACTTGTCCCCCATGCGTCCTGCATGCAGTTTTCAGTACCCACCAACGGAAATGCCATTCTTGAAGAAGTAGTTAGAAGAGTTAACAATGATATAGAATTGAAGACTCTTTGGAAGGCATCCAACATAATTGCCATTGACCGTCTTGGATACAATGACCATGGTCCTGTGCATGTTAAAATTGTTGCAAATTTAGCGCTTAAAATGCTCAGAATATTGGTGAGCAGAGGAATAGAGCCGGGAGTAGTCAAAAACTATGCTCTGAGAAATGAGGATGCTGAAGTAGTCGTGTTGATGGGGGCAGTGCTTCACGATATAGGTCATGCAATACACAGGATTGAGCATGAAAATAACAGCATACCTCTCTCAATTCCAATAATAGAAAGAATTTTAAAAGGTTTATACGATGAAGAGAAAAAGGCAATAATGAAATCAGAGATTTTACATGCCATATTCTCACATCGCGCGCCAATAATGCCTCTTACTGTGGAAGCGGGAGTGCTGAAAATAGCAGATGCCTTGGATATGGAGGAGGGAAGAGCAAGAATACCGTTTGAATCCGGTAAGGTCAATATCCATTCAGTTTCTGCATTGGCAATAAAAAGAGTTCAGGTTATGGAAGGAAAGGATACACCCCTGAAGATAAAAATTGAGATGAAAAACTCTGCAGGTATATTTCAGGTTGATGAGCTGTTAAAAAACAAAATAGAGATGTCCGGTATAAAAGAATTGATAGAAGTGGAAGCTTTAGTTGTTGGAGAAACAGAAGAAAAAATTGTAAGTTATGTTAAATTTTAATTCTCCGCATTCTCTTTTTTATCTTCTTGCTCCTTCACTTCACTATCTTTGGACTCTTCACTTTTATCTTCGCTTTTGTTATCCACCTTTGGTTCCTCTTTCTTTTTGTAAACTTCAATGAACTTTATGTTTTTGTTGGCTACATAATCCCTTATGTCGCTCACTACCATGTACTTGGCCACGGCCCAAGCTGAATCGTATTTGCATGTATCTGATAGTTCAATTGATACATCTTCCTCGTTTACTTCAATTTTGAAGTTCTCAGTATCTTTTCCATAGTCCATTTCTATTATAGCTCTTACTTTTTCTACATCACCCTCAACTTTCTCCACTATTTTAAACCGATATTTTAGTGTTTTACCCGCTAAGGGATGATTGAAATCCACAATTACACGACCCGGAGTTACAGTTATTATTTTGCCGCGGCGATTGTTAATAACCACTTCCATTCCCACTTCTGGAACTGCATTTTTGTCTGCCTCTGCTACACGTCTTGCTATTTCCCGGTAGGAGTACACTTTCACAAGTTTTGAATCGCGCTCTCCGTATGCGTCTTCTGGGAGAATGGTAACTATGTACTCTTTGCCAACTTCAGCTTTTTGAAGCTCGTCTTCCATACCCTTTATGAGCCTACCAGCTCCAACTATAGAGTACATAGGCCCATACTTTAAATTGGGATCATGAATGCCATTATCCTTTGCCACCTGCTCGTTCGTGGTGTCAAATAGCTCTTCTTTTCCGTCTTCAACTATCCACGCATCGTATTCCCATTTGATTATGTCTCCCTTTTCCATGGTAATCCCCACTCGGTATTTGAATTGTGTATTTAATTGTTTCCTCATTTTGAGGCCAATGAAAGGGGTTTGGAAAGTATTTGGGATGGTAATATATCTTTGCAAATAAATAACATTGATGAAAGGTTATACAGGTGTATGTTTGGAGTGGATAAATGAATTGCAGGAGTGCGCATAACCATAACGATTTTCGAGGTGCCTCTTGATGAAAATAAACCCCGAAAACTCCAAACCCGAAGGGAAGAGGGCAGGTCGGGATTCTTAAACCTATTCTATTCGTCTTCCTCACCTCCTACTTCATCAAAAAACTTAACCTTGCGATGTGCCTCCTCTAATAGATTCACATCAAAAT
>CAYRMJ010000080.1:0-5446 GCA_964425415.1 uncultured Thermoplasmata archaeon
ACATGGTTTGGTGGATATACGCTTTGATAACGATGCTCATGTTCGGCACCACCAACTTCTTGGTCAAATACGCAGGATACAAAGGAATGGACTCTCTATTCACATCCATAGTCCTCTGGCTGGCAACAGGTGCAACAGGCTTGCTATTTTTAGCACTATACTGGCACGAGTTTCTTCAAAATATGAAAAGCACCAATCCATGGCTTTTGCTGCTTCCCATCTCTGCAGGAGTGGCTCTCGCTCTTGGCATGTACGCCATAAAAATAGCTTTGAGCACTGGACCGGCTGGACCCACCGTGGCTATAACAGCGGCCAATGCGTTTCTGGTGGCGTTCTTAGCATATCTTTTGATTGGCGAGAATATAAGCGCAGTGAAAATAGTGGGTATGCTGGTGATATTCGCAGGAGTAATAATAATTACACTTTAAAACCTGAGCTCCTATGCTCCAATATCTCTCCGTCAATCACTCTGAAAGAGAGTATCATGTTCTTCACTTCCGTTATGTATGCAATAGTATTACCACGGGATATGTACCAAGCTTTGCCACGCTTTGCATAAGGAAACTTTCTGAAAATCTCTGGCGGCACATCTTTTTTTGTTATCTCTGTCATATTTGCACAAGATATGCACACATCTCCCTTCATCTCATCAGAGCCAACTGTACGTCCACATATAGGACACTTTAAAGAATGGGATTCACAGTACCTATTACCGCTTAGCTCTGAGACATGCGCATGTCTATCGCACAACTCTACGTGGCACACAGCGCATTCATAGGTGTGCTCAGAGCATAGAAAAGAGCCGCAAACACTGCATTTATGGGCATGATCAGGGCATAGAGGAGCATTGCAAACTTCACAGTACACCGCATGTTCTGAACTTAGCGCCACTCCACATTCTTTGCATCTTATCTCAGGAATGACCCATATTCCACCATACCCCCTCTCAAGATGCTCCTTGCAGTACCATTTTCCTTCTATCTCAACCGCGCAGTTCTCGCATACATTCTTTCCGCATATCTCACATTTGTGAATGTGGTCAGGGCATACATTTGACCCGCAAACTTCGCAAACCCTCGTATGCATTGGCCCAATGGTCGCACCGCAGACTGAGCATGTGTACGTGTGTTCCTCACATAATGGTGCGTTGCATACTGAGCAATGATGCACATGCTCTGAGCACATCTCATTGGTGCAAAACTTGCATTTGGTTGCATGCTCCTCGCAAAGTGGTGCGTTACACACTGAGCAATGATGCACATGCTCCTCGCACAGCGGCGCATTGCATTCTTTGCACAAATGAGCGTTTATCATGGGCTTACCACATACTTTGCACTCCTTTTCGCAATCTGCACAAGCTAATCCATCCACTGTAAGATAAAACTCTTCAGAGCTTTTACCGCACCCTGCACATTTCAAATCATGCTTGCCTGTCAGGTTGTCAAATTTCCAAACCACCTCCCTTTTGGTAAATTCATTGCTGAGAACAGTACGATGAATCTCAAGAGGTGCAATTATTTTAAGAAGAGACACAGGCTCAACTTTTACCCTCAGATCCGGAAGAGTCGCATTGCGCCGTCTCTCTATCTCCTCCTCAATTCTACGCGCTTCCTCCATCTTCCCCTCACTCTTTTTCTCAATTGCCATTTTTTTAAGATGCTCAAGCATATCCTCTCTCTTTCTCTGAAGCTCCTCGTGAAACTTACTTTCCTCTTCTTTAGCTCTACTCTTTATGTGCTCCATCACCTCATCTGGAATCTTAAACTCATTCTCAGCCTGAACCTCTTCAAACTCCGCATCTTTCAAAACATTCGGATTCATCGCGCCCTTATCGCCCCAGAGATATTCCAGTATTTCAACCTTTGAATCAAGACCTATATAGGTTATTTTGAGGGCAAATGAATGAAGCACTCTCTCCTCCTCATAGACATCATCTTCCACATGGCAGTTTTTAAATGTAGGCTTTCTCCGCTTCATTCGGACTGCTGCAAATTGCTCCATTCACACACCTCCCGCAACCACGCTTAGTTTGAACTCTGAGAACATATCACTGTTCATGCGCTCGGTGCTCTCATAACTGCTCTTTATTTTCTCCAGAGCGTTTGCAAGTTCCTCAAATCTCCTACCAAGCTCCTCTTTGGTTCTGGACTTCATTATTATATCAGCCACTATCGCTTCAAAGTTTCCTTCAAGAGACCCTAAAATCGCATCAACCTCACCTACAACGCTCCTGAACAGATTTATCTTCCTGTCAAGTATGTTAAGAACATGCTCCTCAATGGTGTCTCTGTACGCCAAATTAACAACATATATATCTCTGGACTGCCCTATTCTGTGTATTCTTCCAATTCTCTGCTCAACCTTCATGGGATTCCACGGAAGGTCAAAGTTTATCATGGTATTTACAAACTGCAAGTTCAAGCCCTCTCCGCCAGAGTCTGTAGCCACTAAAAATCCACCTCTATCCTTAAACATCCTTATTGCTTCTTTCCTCTCTAAACTGTTCATACCCCCATGAAAAATTATAGCACGAAATCCAAAATCGTTTAGAAACTCCGCTATTTCTCTTTGTGTCTCAATGTAAGTTGTGAATATTACCCCCCCTTCAACCGTGTCCGCCACCCGTTTTAAAAGTGCAATTTTGCTGAAATGAGCATCCATACCGAGCCTATAGATGCGCAGTAACTTCTCCCTTGCATTTAAGTTTCTCTCCCTTTTAAGTGCATTCCACGCCATCTTTGCCACCGCTCGGGGCGAGGAAGTGGCAGCCTTCGCATAGGCAATCACTCTAAGTTTGTTATCTTCGCTTTTCAGAAAATCAAGAATGCTGTCGTAAAGTACTCTCTCACCTTCACTTAACTCTCCAAGATGTGTCTTCACCACCCGATTTGTGAAATCAACAAACACATCCCTTCTTCTATTTCTTATCATCACACTCTCAAGTTTAGCCTTCAATTCATCTAAATTCACAACCTCATGACCCCTCCGATCTTTGAAGTAACGACTCTCAAATTCCCTGTATGTGCCGAACATTCCGGGCTTAAGAAGATCCGCAAGATAGTATATCTCCTTTAGAGAGTTGCTAACTGGAGTAGCTGTAAGAAGAAGCATAAACTTGGAATCTATGCTCCTGATTAGCCTGTAATTTTGCGTACCGGGATTGCGAACATGATGTGCTTCATCCACTATTAGCATATCCCAGCGCCGTGAGATCACACTCTCCCTATGTGGCTCTCGCTTAGCTAAATGAATTGACGCAATCACCATATTGTTTAGAAAATCCTCACTCTGCGTTGCGATGGTAAATTCAATGCCGAATTTTTCAAGCATTTCCGCATGCCATTGCCCTGTAAGAGAGGCGGGTGTAAGAATTAGTGCAGTTTCCACCTCCTTTCTGAGAATCTTCTCTTTGAGAATCAAGCCTGCTTCAACGGTCTTTCCAAGCCCCACCTCATCAGCCAAGATTGCTCTTGTGTTCATCTCGTAAATGACTTTTTTAGCCACTGAAATCTGGTGGGCCATTGGCTCAAAATCAATGCTCTTTCGGACAATAAGTTCCTCCTTTACCATCTGACGAGCATTTTTGAGAGCTTTGAGATACCCATCAAGCGTACCTTGCAATTCCGAGGGAAAATCACGGACCTCAATAATCACAGCGAAGGAAATGGGAGGACTGTATTTTAGAATTACGATGCACTTCAATTCAATTTATACAAAGAATAGGTATTATGAAAAAAATTTAAATGTTATGCTCCATTAATTGCAGCAGATGTATCCACTACTCTCAGAAATCACGGAAGGTGCTGGCTCAATATACATAATTGTATCACTTATTTTGATTATTGGGCTGCTTTTTGGATTTATTTTCAAAAAGATACATCTTACAGAAGTTTTGGCATATCTCTTTGCGGGATTGCTCATTTCATTGTTTGGATTCAAAGCACCCTCCTCCTTCTTTTCAACGGTCACTGGGGTAACTTTAGCGCTTGTTGGGTACATCGTCGGACTGAGCTTCTCATACGATTTCTTAAAAAGAATGGGTAGAAAAGTTATGATTATTTTAATTGTGGAAGTCATCATAACATCCTTCACGGTGATGCTGTTTGTTTACGCTTTCACGGGGGATATGGCTCTTGCAGTTCTGCTTGGCTCACTTGCGCCGGCCACCGCTCCCGCGGGCACGATTGCAGTGTTCAGGTCCTTATCTTCACATGGCATACTAACAGATGTGGCCACTGCGGTGGTGGGCCTTGACGATGCGGCGGGAATAGTAATGTACGTGATTGGAATTATATGGACCAAGAGTCTATTGGGGTACCATGTCACCGTAGAAATGTCCATTCTTCAAGCTCTTTGGGAGATTTTGGGCGCGTTTCTCTTGGGTGGTGGAATAGGAATAGCTTTCAGCTACGCAAGCAAAAAAGTTGAGCTTAATCCTGACCAGCAACTGGTGATTGGAATTGCTGTTGCGCTCATTGGTTGGGGATTGGCTTACGTTATCGGCGTGTCAAACATACTCACCGCCATGGCCATCGGAATGACCACCATAAACCTTCACAGAGATATTGGAGTGAGCAGCTATAGGGCCATAGACTCAGTAATGACACCCGTTTACATTCTGTTCTTCGGAGCCATCGGAATGGAGATAAACTTCGGATATTTGGAGGCTCTCTGGGCCGTGGCAATAGTGTACTGCATAGGCAGAACCGTTGGTAAAATCATAGGTTGCGGATTGGGTTCCATGCTTGCAAAAGCCGAAACGAAGCTTAAAAAGTACCTTGGAATTGCGCTTTTGAATCAGGCGGGTGTGGCGGTGGGTCTTGCGGCCCATGCGGCAAATGAGATATCTGCATCGCATTTGGGAGCAATAATAATAACTTTGATTGCCGTTACAACCGCGATATTTCAGATAGTATCACCATTGGGCACTCAATTTGCAGTTCGCAAGGCTGGAGAAACGAAGATGTAATATTTTTTATATGAAAAAGAGATTTACGGAGATGATTGAAGCTGTGATAGTTCACATAATAAAAGATGATAAAATTTTGCTACATTATAAAAAGAGAGGGCATGGCGCAGGATACTGGAACGGAATAGGTGGAAAAGTTGAGCAAGGAGAAACACCAGAGGAATGTGCAGTAAGAGAGGCTATGGAGGAGATGCACGCAGGCATAAAAAATTTGAAAAAATTGGGCATTTTAATATTTTACGATGTTTATGCAGAAGACTGGAAGGTGTACGTTTTTAGGGCCGAGATTGAAGGAGAACCAAAAGAGAGCGAGGAATCAAAACCTAAGTGGTTCCACATCAACGATATACCTTATGAGCAGATGTGGGAAGATGATAAGTACTGGATGCCATTGGTTATAAATGAATTAAAATTTAACGGAGAGTTCTGGTTCTCTGGAAAAAAGATGCTGAGATTCAAACTTGAAGCTTGGACAAA
>CAYRMJ010000081.1:0-5379 GCA_964425415.1 uncultured Thermoplasmata archaeon
TCTTCAAATAAGGGAATTTGAGAGCAAAATTTAATTATTAGTACCATATTGGGTTACTGGGTATGGTTACATTCATTGATTCCCTATCTGCATGGGTTGCCATTGCGATATTCCTCGTTCTATTTGTTTACATCTATTACAGGAATGGTCCAAAGAATAAAGTGACATGGGTTTTCGGAGAGATTACGGCAGGAGTGGTTATACTATCCACCCAGTATGTTATAGGGTATATATCTAAAGGAGATCCTTTCATAGACTATGTCACTTTTAAATTTATCATATTTGGTATACTTACCATGTCAACAGGTTTATTCCATTTGGTTTCCATATTTCCAAAAAAAATTCAACTTGTGTATGCACTTCCCTGCGTTTACATATTTTCATATTTCGTAGCTTTTACTGCTTTAATTACTGATAGCATTGTGAAATTGGGACCTACTGGGGGAATAAGAAGCTTTCTCTGGCCCATGTATCTAGTATGGGCAGGTATGATTCTTCTTATTGCTGTTGGTGTTATACACTATTCTTTGGTCACAGCCCCCACAAGAGTACAGAAGATGCAATCCACATACATGGCTGCTGGAATATGGGTTGCGCTTCTATGGGCCGGAGCTGGGCAAGCGCTTCCCACATTCGTAAAAGGAATGAACTACTTCTCAGGGATAAGTGCTATTCCAATAACTGGCATATTTGTGACGGTGGCCATAGTGAAATACCGCATGCTGTCCTACGAAGTTGCTAAGGAGAAGTACGTGGCAGAGGAGAAGGTGGAGGTCGAGGATGGCCTAATAAATGCTGTGAAAAACGAGCAGGCAGCTTTTCTTGCGTTTAGAAGATTATCTGCAAAAATGCCGGGTTTGATCATAACAATCAAGCCACCAAATGTTATTAGAGAGCGATACAAAATAGAGAAAAGCCCAATAATATGGCTAACTTATTTTCCCGGTGAGTCCGAGGAAGGCGTGTCTCCAGACAAACTTTCCTTTGAGGTCATGTACAATATTATTAACTTTGTAAATAAAGGTGGAAAGCTAATATTGATGCACGGTGCTGAATTTCTGATGGAAGCTTATGGAAGAGAGTACTTTTTAGACTTTCTTCATGAGGTTAACAGACTTGCAGATAATTTAACAATTATCGTAGCAGTAAATGGCGATATGGAAGTTTTGGAAGGCGTGGCTGATAACTTTGTGAACATGCCCATGAGAATTCCAGATCCCAAGGTGCTCAGGGTCACGCGTGAGGAGATGGTTGGAAAGGAGGATATGATCATAATAACAGCAAAAACTGCAGAGCAGATTAAAAGGATTTACGGAGAAAACAACCATGTTATAGAGATGACAAAGTCATTTACCCCTGATCGGCTGGTATTTGAAGGCATGGACCAAATTCTGAAAGTTGGAGATAAAGATGTGTTCTTTGAGAGCTTTGACTTTGTTCTATCTTCCACAGAGCCGCAGAAAGTTATGCAATTTTTGAAGGATTTAATTGATGTGACTCTTCGTGCAGGCAGAAAGGTGTATGTGATGAAGACTCCAAGATTAAATGATTATCCCGCCATACTATCTCTCTTTGAGGATATTGAATAAGAAAATTTTATCTACTTTGAGGAAATCACAAAGCGATGAGAAGGGTGCGCAACGCAGATTTGATACGTATGACAGCTTCAGTTTCAAATTCATTTGAAAATCCAAGGTTAAAAGCCTATTTGCCCTATATTGAAAAACTTAACTTTTACAGAAGTTTTCTCACATTGCTAGGTATGGATGATGTTTTTGATGACGTTGCAACAGAAATATACAATGCTTTAAGAGAGGGGTTAAGGGTTAGAGAGAAGGAGTATCAGAGAGTGGTGGATTCTTTAGAGTGGGAAATAGAAAAGGGATTAACTGAGCTCATCCTTGAGCTTAGAGAGACGGGAAACGATGACAAGGCTGACCTAATTGATAAGTACCTAACCGATAGGGATTTCGGAGTTATATATCGCATCCTTCTTGATATGGTTAGTGAGGAATGGAACACAATTAACTTGTACAGAAAAATTTTCAAATTTTTCGGTGAAGAACCAAGATTCTATGAGATTGGTGGCGGTGTTTACAACAGCTTAAAATCAAAGAGATTTGTTCCAGAATCAGTTTATTCAAAAGTTGAAGAGCAGTTAAGCAGGGAGATTCACAGCAAGATAATGGAGAGAATCTCTCAGCTGAGGGAATCTGGGTATGGACGAGAGGCCGACAAAGCTGAAGAGTTTTTGAAGAATGGAGACCTTGAAAACGCGTACCATGTCATAATGGGAATATCGGAAATAAAGAAAGTTGAATATGAAGAGGTGAATGCAAAGCAGTTCATGAACATATATTTGGAAAACTTTGAAATCATAAACCATTTGTCCCGCGCTGGTGTTGATGTAAGTGATATCCTATGGAAATTGGGAGAACTGTTGAACATCAATTCAATCCGTCTGCCTGAAAACAAGGTCATTCTTGTGGATGACCCTTACGGAAATTCAGCATGTTTTCTGTCCATATATTTGAAGAGAATTGGTATTGATTTTACATTTTTCTCAACTACTGGGATTGGTGATTACTGGATCACAAACATTGAGGCGGAGAATCGGGTTAGTCCCACATTGCAAGCTTCTAACCTTGGAGAGAGAGTTATAGAGTCAAATAACTTGGTTATTATTGAGGACATAAATTATTTGGTTTTTTCAAATAAGTTCAGCGAAGTATATAGATTTCTTTACTATATAAAGAATAGTGTAGATAATAAAATAATAATAACTGCAAATTTGGGAATACTATCAGAAAGAGAGCGTGCGAGGTTGCAGAGTATTGCGGATGCAATAATAAGACTTGAGTTCCCCATAAACATCTGCTCTGCAGGTTTGGTTGCCGTGGAGAATCGCCCTAAAGAGGGGGCTTTGCTACTCTCTAAAGAGAGGGTAGATGATTTTAATGGGACAGTATACATAATCTCTGATTTCGGAGGTGAAAACACTCTGCATCCGCAGAGAATAGATTTTGAAATAGCAGATAAGATTGCAGAGTTTATTGATGAAGGAGATGTCATCATAGATTCCCTTGATATGCTTATAGATGAGAACGGAATGGATAAAATATACGTGTGGTTAAAATTTGTGAGGGATATTGCTCAAATACGTGGAAAGAAGATATATGTTGTTACCAGATATCTTGTTGCCAACGAGCGTGCTTACATACGAGCTTTGTTTGATTTGGATATGTTTTTAATAGCTAATATTGATAAAAAGGAACTATCAAAGTTACATCGCGAACTTAAAGCTATTCGTAGGGTATTGGACAAAAGAGTAGAGAAAGAATGTCTTTATACTTTAGAAATAATAAAGCATAGATATAAAAAATATAAGGATTATTTGCATGATCTTGAAGAAGAGATTAACAGCATAGGGGATATTAAAAATTACGACATAAATTGCATTCTAAAATTGGGGCCTATCCGCATGAAGATAGATAAGAGAGTGGAGGAAATTGAAACAATAATGGCTGACTTTAAGGAGGCTGAAGAGCGAATAAATGCACAAATTCCAATTTTTGAGGTTTATATTGATGTCAAAGAGCTAAAAGATTGTGTTAATAATGCTAAATTTCATGTGTCTTCTGGAGAATACAGCATTGCTCTTGAAACAATACATGAGTGTGAAAGAATTGCAAAATATATGCTTCGTCGTGCCACTTCAAAGGCTTGGGCCAAACGAGAGGAGATTATGTGCGTGGATTATCTTCTGCCGCCCCATCTAAAAGAGAGTGTGGCAGAGTTTGAAGGTGAACGCGAAAAACTGAGAAACTTTACAATCTTATATGTAAGTGTTAAAAATCTGCTCCCAAGGAAAATTAAGCAGGAGTATGAGCAGTTGAAGGTGTACTCCGAGCTATCTGGTATTTCTCTGTTTGATATAAAAAATATGATTGAAAATGAAGAATATTGTAAGTATCGCAAGCTTAGAGACGCATTTATGAAAAAGTTTGAGACTGAAAAAGAGGAGATTGTTAAAAGCCTGAAACATCAAATTCAGGTTTCCACAGAGATTTTAGAATCCAGAAACTACAATGTTCGCCAGATAATGGATGAGCTGAAATCAGTAGATGAACTTGATGCACTCATTGATTTGAAAAATAGAGTGGCGCATCATCTTGTTCGCTATGTGGATAATTATTTTGGAAATTTAGAGGAGCGTTGTCCATCGTGCCTGCCTGAAAATTATAAGAAAATAATTAATGAACTCAAAAATAATCCTGTTGGAGAGATAGAAAAACTATCGGCGCTTCTTAATGAAGTTGATGAGAGATTGAAGCAGGAAGAAGGACGATTGAGAGAGATACACAGAGAACTTTCCTCTTATTATAGGATAATGGAAGATTACGGTGTAAAATATGAGAAAAAGTATCCTTTAAATGTCGGCGCTGCACAAAAACTTTTAGAAGATGTAAGAAAGGTTATTGAAAGTATGACCCCAGATATAGAGGTTAATGTGGGTGATTGGAAAGTTGATGAGAATAGAAATTTGGTTCTTGGAATTTTGCTGAAAAACAAAAGTAAGCATCCTGCCAAAAACATAACTGTGGAGCTGCATGGTGCTGTATCCACAAAGATAACAGTTGACAGCTTAGAAGGAATGAAAGAGAGAAAAGTACCCATTCTAGGGGAGGTAAGAGATGCAAATGCACCAATCAACATTGATGTGGTTTATGAAGGGCCAGGTGGAAAAATAGCAACGAAATCTTTCAAGTTTGAGGAAAACATAAAGGGATACATAACATCCAGTGCTACTGGAGCTGAAAAATGCGCTCTGTGTAGGGGCAAGATATTTGAAGATAACGAGATGGTAACATGCACAAAGTGTGGGGCAACATATCACCTTCAATGCGCAAAGCGTGCCGGAAAGTGCAAAATTTGTGGAGAAGTTTTTCTTTTCTGAAATATACAAAAATTATTTTTGTCGCATAAATCAATGTATGATAGAGACTGATGAGGGGGAGGAAATAAGATATAAATAAAAATGGGGCTTAAAGCGAGTGAAATAGATTAAAAAGGGAGATTATAATAAACTTCTCTCTATAACCTTCTTTAGAAAAGAAAGTTTGATCCAAGAAAGAATTTGCGAGAAGAAAGAGATTCACCGAAAGATATTTTGATGGATGAGAATACGGATTCCACGAGCCATCTCTTAGTGTAGCCTGATTTTCTGCTCCAATTCGCATCTCTCTGCTCTCTAACAGCTGCTCTTCTGGAGGGCGAACCTTTTGATAGTGTGGATGAGTTTTTACGAACCTTAATGAGGGGCTTGAGCCCATACTGCGAGATGAGATTGAAATTATCGCGGGAATCGTAGGCTGAATC
>CAYRMJ010000082.1:0-5366 GCA_964425415.1 uncultured Thermoplasmata archaeon
CGACGGCAGACCGCAGTCTGCACACCTATCGAGCGTCAGATCCGAGAGGTCCATCCCCCCTGAAAAACCAAGGGGATGTTTTTCTCAGATCTCCATTGAACGTGATATCAGCAACCATGGAACCCAGATGCTCATAAATCACATCTGGCGCCTTTTGGTCGCATGAACCCCAAATAAAGATGTGGTATATATTCCTTTCGTTTTCGCCATTTCCAAAATTTTTTAATATTCCTTCCTCATAATGTTGCGGTGATAATGCAATGGTGAGGGTTGCAATAAACGGGTTTGGCAGGATAGGCCGAATGGTTTTCCGCATAGGACACCGAGATTTGGACATAGTGGCAATAAACGACATAACTGATGCTCGTACGCTGGCGCATCTTCTTAAGTACGACACTAACTACGGGAAATTTGAGGGAGATGTTGAATACGGAGAGAATAAAATTGTGGTGAATGGCCGCGAGATTCCAGTTTTCAGCGAGAGGGATCCGGAGAATCTTCCGTGGAAGGAGCTGGGTGTGGATATAGTGATTGAGAGCACGGGCGTTTTCAGATCCAGAGACAAGGCGGCAAAGCACCTCAAAGCAGGTGCGAAAAAAGTCATAATCACCGCTCCAGCGAAGGGCGAGCCTGCGGATGTGACTATCGTTTTAGGCGTTAATCACGAGAGTTACGATCCCGATAAGCATGATGTTATATCAAATGCATCCTGCACCACCAACTGCCTCGCCCCAGTGGCGAAGGTTCTTCATGAGAATTTTGGAATCAAGTACGCGCTCATGACCACAGTTCACTCATACACCAACGACCAGAGAGTTTTGGATCTTCCGCACAGGGATCTGAGAAGGGCGAGGGCAGCGGCGCAGAACATTATCCCCACGACAACGGGGGCAGCGAAGGCAATAGGGCTCGTAATTCCAGAGTTAGACGGAAAGATGCACGGAATATCAATACGTGTTCCCACGAGCACGGTGTCCATTGTGGATTTAGTGGCTGAGGTGGAGAAAGAGGTAAGTGAGGACGCGGTGCGTGATGCGTTCAGAAGAGCCGCGGAGGGTGAACTGAGGGGAATACTGCAGTACGTGGACGAACCTCTAGTTTCATCGGATTACAAGGGAAATCCGCACAGCGCAATGTACGATGCCTCCGAAACATACGTGCGGGGAAATCTGGTGAAGGTTTTGGCGTGGTACGACAATGAATACGGATACGCTGCGAGGGTTGTGGATATGGTCAAATACATCTCACGGTGGCTTTGATTTTTAATTTTTTATATTTTATTTCTAAAGAATTGGGAGAAAAGATTATTAAACTGGCGGCATAATCCGATTTTAGGTGATGTATTTGGCCAAGAAAAAAGAGGAGAAGAAGGAATACACGCTTGAAGATTTGCCGGGTGTAGGGTCTGCAACTGCGGAGAAGTTGAGAGATGCGGGATATGTTAGTCTCATAGAGCTTGCTGTGGCATCTCCAAGTGACCTTGCGGATGTCGCGGGAATTGGTGAGGGTGTGGCTCAAAAAATAATTTCAGCAGCTCGTAAGTATGCGAATGTAGGGCAATTTGAAACGGGAGATGTGATTTACGCGCGCCGTAAGAATATGACTAAGCTCACCACCGGGGCGAAGGGGTTTGACGAGCTTTTAGGTGGTGGCCTTGAGAGTCAGTCAATAACTGAATTTTTCGGAGCTTTTGGATCTGGAAAAACACAAATTGTGCATCAATTGGCGGTGAACGTGCAGCTTCCGAAGGAAAAGGGAGGCTTAGAAGGCCACACAATTTTCATAGATACTGAAAACACTTTCAGACCGGAGCGAATTGCGCAGATGGCAGAAGCACTTGGACTTGACGTGGAAGAAACCCTCAAAAAAATCCATGTGGCTCGTGCATTCAACTCGCATCACCAGATGTTGATGGTTGATAAGGCTATGGAGCTTGCAAAGGAGTACCCTGTAAGATTGCTTGTGGTGGATTCTCTCACCGCGCATTTTAGAGCTGAGTATGTGGGTCGTTCATCACTTGCAACGAGACAGCAGCTTCTCAACAGGCACATGCACGATTTGCTCAAGTTTGCGGATTTGAACAACGCGGTTGTGGCTGTCACAAATCAGGTATCTGCCAAACCTGACACATTCTACGGAGATCCGACCACACCCATTGGTGGAAACATCGTGGCACACAACGCCACCTACAGGCTCTATGTGAGAAAAAGCAGGGGAAATAAGAGAATTGTAAGGCTCATTGACTCTCCCGCATTGCCAGATGGAGAGGTTGTGATAACCATAACCAATGATGGAATACGAGATCCCTGATTTTCACTTCATAAGTATTTTCCATTCTTTTTTGAAAATGTCCCAGTTCAGCAGGAGATGAAGGAACATCAGGGTTAGGAAAACGATTCCAACTTTCTCCTTCAGTTCAAGAAGCTGATACTTCGTGAATCCCATGAACAGGCCATGCTTTGCAGCCAAAAGAACACCCACGGTGAGCGTTGCAGCAATCACAAACATACCGATGAGTATCGTGGAAAGAATCGCCCTGCATTTGGTTTTTGTTTTTGGGTCCATGGGGGATAAGGGATATGAGTATATTTAATGGTGTTGCAGAATCACAGTCCCCCGCTCACCGCCATCTCTATTATTTTTCTTATCTCCACGACGAATTCCAGCGGTATGTCCTTCAGCAATGGAGATACAAAGCCCTTCACAATGAGCTGTGTAGCCTCCTCCTCTTTCAATCCCCTTGACATCAGATAGAATAGTTCTTCCTCTCTTATCTTGCCAATAGCTGCCTCGTGGCTCAGCTCCGCCTCATCAACCTCCGCTGCAAGCCCGGGATAGGTTTCCATCTTGGATTCAGAGCTGAGAATCAGAGCATCGCAGCTTATATGCCCTTTCGTCCTCGGTGCCTGAGCTCTAATAATGCCTCTCGTTATCACAGTGCTTTTGTCCATTATCACGCTCTTGCTCGCGTTCATTCCCCTCGCGCCTTCACCTTTAAGAAGCATCTCTCCTCCAAGGTCAACGAAGAAATCCCTCTGCCCCAGCACGATGGTGTTGAGCTCCACGTAGCCATTCTCCTTCACCAAATATTTTGGATTGGCGATGTTGCTCTTTCCCGTTCCAAGCCCAACGGAGGTGTTTATGAACTCTCCTCCTCGTTCAACGATTGCCCTCGTCATGGGGCGCGTGTGCACATACTCAGGCCAGTTCTGAAGCACGCTGAGTTTCACCTTAGCTCCCTCGCCCACGTAAATCTCGCTCATGTCCAGATGCAAGGAGTGGCGCAGAAGAACAGGTGAGGTGCAACCTTCAATGAGATGTATCTCGCTGTTCGGCTCGGCATTGATTATTATGTGCGGTGCCTGTGCCATGGCGCTGTTCTGAATCAGGAAGAATAGGTGCAGGGGCATTGGAACTCGCAATCCAGATTTTATGTGCAGAAACACACCACCGTTCCATATTGCGGTGTGATACGCCGCCAATTTGCTCTCTCCCGGATGAAACTGTTTCATGAACAGATCTTTCAGAATGGGATGATTGCGCACGGCATCTTCCATTGATTCCACTATCAAGCCCCGCTCCCTCCACGATTTCAAAAATTCGTTGAGCACGATGCTGGTATCGCTCTGAACCGCCAGCCCCGCGATGTACTTCTTCTCAACCTCCGCTATTCCAAGGCGATTAAGAAGAGCTTTCATCTCCTCGGGCAGGTCATCTAAGCTTTTCACCTCCGGATACACTTCATTCTCCGAGGCCACCACGAAGTCAAGCGGGTTCTTAAGCACTGGATCGCTGTGAGGGGCATTCAGAAATTCGTTCAACGCATGGTACCTAAGTTTTGTCATCCACTCAGGCTCTTTGTTTCTTCTTCGCAGCTCTTCTATCTGTCCCTCAATGATGCTCTTTGCCTCCTTCATTTCATTCATTGCAACCACACTCCTCAAACACCTTCTTGAATCCCATTGTTTCTATTTTCCTCACCAGCTCCTCGCCTCCGTGCATGACAAATTTTCCATCTTTGAGAATGTGCACAGTGACAAGCGACGGGTCCACGTGCTGGAGAATGCGCCCGTAATGCGTTATGAGCAGTACGCTTCTCCCCTCTTTCTGCATCTCGTGCAGCTTCAGGGATATGAGGCTAAGAGAATCCACATCCACACCGCTGTCTGGCTCGTCCAGAATTAGAAGCTTCGGTTCAAGAAGAAGGGCCTGAAGAATTTCAAATCTTTTTCGCTCACCTCCAGAGAAGCCAACGTTGATGCTGCGGTTGAGCATCTCCTCGGAGAACCACACCTCCTTTGCCTTCTCCACAACAATGTCATGCGATTTCTCCCTCGGCACACCCTTCACCTTCTCCAGAAGCAATCGCAGGAAATCAATTATTTTCACTCCCTCAATCTCCTCCGGGTTCTGGAACGCCATGAACAGGCCAAGCCGAGCTCTTTCATCTGGCTCCATATTCACTATGCTCTTGTCTGTGAACAGAATATCTCCTTTCTCAATGCGGTATTTAGGATGTCCCATAAGAGTGAGCGCGAGAGTGCTCTTTCCAGAGCCGTTGGGGCCCATTACCACGTGAAACTCGCCACTTCCCATTTGCAAATTCAATCCCTTTATTATCTCCTTTCCCTCAATGGATACGTGCAGGTCATTTATTGTGAGCAGTTTATTCATAAGTGGGGCACTGCGCCATGTTTTTTAAGCATTTCTGGACATGTATGGGTATTAATTTAATTCAGAGCATTTGTATCCACTCAATTGGTGCAAGAGCGTGTGTTTTATCTGGGAATTACTTTGCCAATTCTTCAAGACACATAACCTCTATCCGATTCTGCCAATTTCCAGAAGTTTTCTAAGATTATTACCTGCGCCTTTCTGTAAAATGCATGCTCTGGCGTTTCAAGTTCATCAAAATTCAGGGACATGTGCGGCCTGACACAATTGTACCAGTGAAGAAACTCATCCTTTGACTTGAATTCGTGTCTGTGCTTCTCATACGTTTGAAAGAATCGCTCAATTTTACCATTGCTCCGTAGATAATTACTGTATCTGGTGCAAAGTATTTTGCCGATGCCTACAGCACCTGTTTTATATTTTCTGTGAATTCTGAGGTTAAGAGTATCAATGTGTCTCGTATAATTCCTGTGTTTGAGCCTGCCTCTTCTCTTTGGAGGCGATACCTTTCCTTTCTCTCTGTACTCTTTCGCTATAGCCTGCACCCATCTCCTGCTTATTCCATATCTTTTCGCTATGTACAGCGTTGATACTCCGTGATTCACCACCTCTTTTGCAATGTGCGGCTTGTCTTCATAGCTCAGCTTCTGATTTGCGAACTATTTTGCAGATACAACAAGGCAATAATGAAA
>CAYRMJ010000083.1:0-5128 GCA_964425415.1 uncultured Thermoplasmata archaeon
ACTCCGCAGGCATCGGGCATACACTCAAAGAAGATCCTCTTCGTGGATGACGATGGCGGGAGCATATACAGTAAGTATGTGGAAGAGGCAATAAACGATTCTGGACTTTTGGAGAATTATGAGGTCTATGAGTGGGATGTGTACCAGATAGGGTATGCACCTGATTATGGCACGCTCATAAAGTATGCAGCAGTTATCTGGAGCACTGGACCAGCTTATGAGCATGTGCTTACCACAGATGATCAGAAGAACCTGATAAGATACCTTGATGAAGGTGGAAGATTGTTTTTCACCTCGCAGGATTACCTGTGGGATATCACCGATGGAAACGATGGAAGCATAAGCAACGTGTTTGTGAACAATTATCTCGGTGTGAGCGGCGTAATAAACGATGTGAGCTATACTTCAGTCTATGGCGTGAGCGGCTCACCAATAACTGGAAGCTTTGGAACTGTGCAACTTGACTATCCTTTTGATAACTACGCGGATGAAATCAAGCTCACTTCAAAGGCCCATGCAATATTCACAGATTCCAGAGGAGGCATAACAGGATCCAGCTATGACAACGGTAATTACAGAACAGTGTTTCTTCCGTTCTCCTTTGAGGCTGCGGAAAAGAACAATCCAGAGGTTGGCGGAGAGTTGATGTGCAGCATTATGAGTTGGCTGCTTCGTTAATTTTAAATTTTTATTTCAGTTTAGGGTTGTGATGAGTATGGATACAAAACTGGCTTTGGGGCTTGGCGCAGCGGTGATTGGAATTGTGCTGATAATGGCACTTTTCATGATGGGTCCTTCATCAAATAATGAAGGGGTTGGTGGACAAAGTGGCGGTGCAGCTTCAACAATAGATTTGACAAGTTACTGGGTCAGTGCATCTCCCTCATCTCCATTGTTGCACCTTCAGTTTTCAAGGGCATTGAGTGGAGCCACTGTCATAACCCTCACAGATTCTTCTGGGAATACAGTGTGCGTGCAGTCTTATGAACAAAGTCCAGGAAACACTGTTGTTCTCTCAAACATTGTGCCACCTAACCTGATGGGCACGTACACTCTCAATGTTGAGGAAGGTGGAAAAACGGTTCTCAAAAAAACGTTGAACTTTCCCACTCCAACTCTGAACTTGGTTAATTACGATGTTGATGAATATGGTACAGACACATCAAAAACCGTGGTGTTTCTGAATCTAACCATCCACGAAAGCGGCAAATCTCCGTTTTATTACAACACCCTTGGATGGGAAATTGAAGGAGAGCATCACGAAGAGTACGTTTCAACTAAATATCTGGCTCAAAACACAGACACTTTGGTTAGCATTCCACTTTCAAAGGAATTGTCCACGGGGGAGCACACAATAACGGTGCATTTCATATACAATGGCGAGGAGTTGAATATAGCGGTGAATTTCACAGTGTAATTCACTTAATTCTCTCCATGATTATCGCTGGACACAGATCCTTAACACCCTTCACCTTCCCAATCTTATCAGTTAAAAACCTAAACAAATCTTCCCCATCGCGGGCCCATATCTCGCACATTATCATGTGATCGCCAGTGGCCGTGGCCACCCATCGCACCTCTTCATACTCTGCAATTTTTCGGGCCGCTTCCAAAAGGTACTGAGGCTCAACATCAAGTCCCAGAATGGTAACGTTTCTATAACCTAACTTTTCGGGATCAACTTCAATGGTGTATCTTTTTATCACGCCTTTCCTTTCAAGCTCCGATACCCTCTTCCTGATTGTAGCTTCAGTTAAACCCAGCTTCTTCCCTATCTCGGTGTACGGAGTTCTTGAGTTTTCCTGAAGTATTTTTATAATTTTGAAATCTTTATCGTCCATTATAATCAGTAATTGCGATATAGTTAATAAAGTTTTTCGTCATGTTTTATTTTGTAATTCGCACCAAAAATTTATATACTTCGTTAGAATTACCATGGCTGATGGCAAATATAAAGGTTGGACTGCACAAAATAAACTATGGAATGTACGTTGTTTCCAGTGTGAAGGACGGGAAATTCAACGGTCAGATTGCAAATACCGTTTTTCAATTGACTCCTAAGCCGATTCAGATTGCGACGAGTATTAACAAGAGCAATCTCACACATGAATACATAGAGAGTAGCAATGTCTTTTCTGTCTCCATTCTCTCCACCGAAGCGCCTTTCAAATTCATCGGGCTATTTGGATTCAGGAGCGGGAGGGATGTGAACAAATTTGAGCAGGTGAATTACTTCGTTGGAAGCACGGGAGCTCCTGTGGTGAAGGATTACTCAATAGCCTATCTTGAGGCAAAGGTTGTGAAGAGCGTTGATACTGGCTCGCACACTCTTTTCATAGGAGAGGTTGTTGATGGAGACTCTCTTTCCGATGGAAAACCGATGACCTACGATTACTATCACAACGTTGTTAAGGGTAAAACTCCAAAGAACGCCGCCACTTATCAGGGGTGAGAGTATGGAAATGAAAGAGCTGATTGAGGGGGCAATAAAAAACGAGCGAAAAAATCAGAAGATTTACGAGGCTTTAATGTCCCTCGCAGATAATCCGGTGTTCATGGAGCGTCTCGGATTCATAATGGCGGAGGAGGAGTGGCAGGAGGAGATGCTTCAGCACCTCTGTAAATCCAGATTTGGAGAGGAATGCAAGGTGGAAGTTGAAGTTCCTGCGTTTGAAGGCACTCTTGATGAAATGATTCAGAAGGCTCTGGACGAAGAACTGAGCTCAAGGGAGATGTACATCGCGTTGTACGATGCCACGGACGAGAAGGACACCGAGCTCAGAAAGTTATTTTATTATTTTGTGCGCATGGAACTCACGCACTATCAAATTCTGGAGGCGGAGCTTGAGGTGATGGAGATGTTTGAAGAAGGAAAATACTGGTCAGAAATTATGGAAAAGGAGGTGAAAGAATGAAGTATAGGTGCACAATATGTGGATATATCTACGACCCGGCAGTGGGAGATCCTGACAACGAGGTTCCTGCGGGAACTCCGTTTGAGGACCTTCCTGAGGAGTGGGTCTGCCCTATCTGCGGAGCCACCAAGGATCTCTTTGAGCCGGTGGAGGAGTGAAAATGATAAGAAAAATAAGCGAAGGGGTGTACAATGTAGGTGCGATTGACTGGGAGCGGGTTATATTTGACGAGATAGTATCCACTCCACAGGGAACTAGTTACAACTCTTATCTCATTTTTGGAGAGAAAAAAACGGCGATAGTTGACACTGTAGAGCCAGAGAAGGCAGAGCAACTCTTTGCGAATCTTGAAGAGCTGGGCGTGGAGAAAATAGACTACATCGTGTCCAACCACGCAGAGCAGGACCATTCCGGCGCAATTCCGTTGCTTCTGGAAAAGTATCCTGAGGCAAAAATAGTGACGAACGCAAAGTGCAAGGGCTTTGAGAAGGACCTTTTGCATATTGATGACGAGAAATTCATGGTGATAAAGGAAGGAGACACCCTTGACCTCGGGGGCAAAACGCTCAAATTCGTGATGACTCCGTGGGTTCACTGGCCTGAAACCATGAGCACATTTCTACTTGAGGATAAAATCGCATTCACCTGCGATTTCTTCGGCTCTCATGCGGCGACGACACACACCTTTGCGGAGCAGTACGACCGCATATATCATGAGGCGAAGAGATACTACGCGGAGATAATGATGCCATTCCGCCAGATAATTGCGAGGAACATAAAGAAGATTGAAGAATTCAGTCCGAAAATCATCGCGCCGAGCCACGGGCCCGCGTACAGCGACCCGAAGTTCATAATTGACGCATACAAGGAGTGGATATCGCCAAGTACTAAGAACGAGGTCCTGATTCTCTACGTGTCCATGCATGGTTCAACCAAGAGGATAGTTGATGCCCTTGTGGATTCTCTCGGTGAGCATGGTGTGGAGGTGAAGGTGCGCAACCTCATCTCATCGGACATGGGCGAGGTGGCCATTGATTTAGTTGATATAACCACGCTAATAATCGCCACGCCGACGATGCTCGCAGGTCCTCATCCTCAAGCGGTTTATGCGGCATATCTGGCGAATGCTCTCAAACCGAAGGTGAAGCTTGTTGGCATAATTGGGTCCTATGGCTGGGGCGGCAGAACGGTGGACATACTCAAGGCTAATCTTGGCGCGTTGAAGGTTGAACTGTTAGATCCTCTCTTAATCAAAGGTTTGCCAAAGGAAGAGGATTATGAGAAGATAGGTGAATTGGCAAAGAAGATTGCAGAGAAGCACAAGGAACTGGGGGTGATGAAATGAAGGCACCGGACTTCTGCCTTCCTGATTATCTGGGAGAGGAGCATTGCCTCCGTGATTTCCGAGGAAAGTGGGTGGTTCTTTATTTTTATCCCAAGGACAACACGTCCGGATGCACCAGAGAGGCGAAGGAATTCACAGAGATGCGCAATGAATTTGAAAAGTTGAACGCGGTGATAATCGGCATAAGCAAGGACTCACCCAAATCCCACGAAAAATTTATAAACAAGCACGAGCTAAATATCCTGCTGCTCAGCGATGAGAGCCACGAAGTCATAGAGAAATACGGCGCGTGGGGGAAGAAGAAAAATTACGGAAGAGAATATTACGGCACGATTAGAAGCACCTTCCTGATAGACCCCGAGGGCAATATCGTGAAGGAGTGGAAGAAGGTGCGCGTTGCCGGGCATGTTGAAGATGTATTGAAAACATTAAAGGAGGTGGCAAAATGAATTTAGAAGAGTATAATTTGAAAACCCTGCTGCTCGCTGCAATAAAGAGCGAGATTGACAGTGGGGAGCTTTATCGCACCCTTGCGAGTAGGGTCAAGAACGCACTTTTGAAAGACCGCCTGAACTTTCTGGCGGGAGAGGAGGACAAGCATCGTGCTTATCTGGAAGCTTTTTACAGGCAGAAGTTTCCCGATGAGGAAATAGAAGTGCCCGATAAGACTCCAGTGCCTCTACCAGAGGTGGATCCCTCGGAGGAAAGATTGCTCAGCGAGATAATTGAAGATGCGATGAATGCGGAGCTTGCAGCGAAGGATTTCTACGAGAGTCTTAAAAACAAAGTTGAAGATGATGAGAGCAGAAAAATGCTGCAGATTCTTGCGAACATGGAGCAGGGTCATTACGACATCCTTGCCAAAGAA
>CAYRMJ010000084.1:0-5029 GCA_964425415.1 uncultured Thermoplasmata archaeon
GCAACCACAACCAGCCATTTCCTTTCCCTTACCTTTTTCATCATTTTTATCACCATATCAATACCTATGGATGGGCAATTAAATACAAAGATTATCTCATTACAACACTATATATAATTTTTGCTTTTCCCCACTTATTTAAGATTGTTACATTGTAGAATTGAAAATGCAAATTCAAAATAAAACCTTAAAAAAACGGCAATTTGATGATTACAAAATTAGCAAAACATAAAAAGTTTCACTTCTCAATTAAACAAAATATTTTACGAACAAATTTCAATTTGTGTCTCTAAGAACATAAGTTGAATAATTTGGGAAAATATAAATGCTGTGTTGGCGGCACTTTGCATCATGCTTGGATTAATAATTGGAAAGTATCTTGGTGGGATTTGAATGGGATTTGCAGATAAGTTTGAGAACAAGAGAGTGATGATTAAAGTCAATGACAGAGTTGATTCGGAAATGCGATGATAGGGAATTGTGAAAACTATACAATCTCAAAGGTTGAAAAAGTCGTTTAAGATAGATGTGGATGCTCAAAATCAATAAAGAGTGATTTCACTGACGGGGCCACCCAATAATCCAAAAAGATTTAAATAGATAAACGAGATTATGCCCACACTTCATAAGATTTTGAAGAGGGTGTTAAACATGGAGCAGGTTAAAACTGGAACAACCACGGTAGGTATTGTGACCAAAGAAGGCGTGGTCCTTGCGACCGAGCACAGAGCGAGCATGGAGACCTTCATCGCGCATAAGGTAGCTCAGAAACTCTACAAATTAGACGACAACATAGGCATGACCACTGCGGGACTGGTGGGAGACCTTCAGGTTCTGGTCAGGTACATGCGCGCAGAAATAAACCTTTACAGGCTTAGGAGAAATATGTACATGCCAGTGAACGCAGCAGCCACTCTGTTGTCAAATATACTAAATGAAAGAAAGTTTATGCCGTACTATGTTGGTCTCATAATTGGTGGATTTGACAATTCAGGCTATCATGTATTTTCCATAGACGCGGCGGGAGGTGCCATTGAAGATAAATACGCGAGTGTGGGTTCTGGCTCGCTTTTTGTTTATGGTGTTCTTGAAGATAGATGGAGCGATGATATATCTCTTAGCGAGGGGGTTGATTTGGCTATCAGGGGCATAACTGCCGCCATGAAGCGCGATGCTGCCAGCGGCGATGGCATATCTGTGGCCACTATAACTGAGGAGAAGGGTTTTGTGGAGCTCTCTGAAAAGGATGTGGAAAAGAGACTCAAAAAACTAAAGTTGAAGTGATTTTGATGCCATGGGAGGACATACTAAAGCGGACTCAGGAGCTTCTTGATGAGTACGCTCCTAAAGCGGAGATTACAAACATTGACCTTGAAGGGCCATTAGTGGTTGTTTATACAATGGACATGGAGTTCTTTGCAGAGAATCCAGATGTGGTAAAGAGAATTGCCCAGACAGTAAGGCGCAGAATATCCGTTAGGCCAGATCCGAAGATGCTAATGGACGAAAATGAGGCTAGAGTGGAGATAAGAAATATAGTTCCAAAAGAGGCTGGAATAAAGGATGTGTACTTCATTCCAGAAACTGGGGAGGTAGTAATAGAGGCTGAATCTCCGCGAGATGTGGTTGGCAAAGACGGGGAGCTTCTGAATGAAATTAAAAAAAGGGTAAAATGGGCTCCGCGTGTGGTTCGCGCACCGCCGCTTGAATCTCGTATAGTCAAAGAGATGCGAGAGTACCTTAAACTGGTCAGAGAGGAAAGAAGAAAAATACTTCGCGATATTGGGAAAAGATTAAATCGCCCGCCGCTCAGCGGTGAGCAGTGGGTTCGCGTTGTGGCTCTTGGTGGATACAGGGAGGTTGGGAGAAGTTCAACTTTGCTCATGACGAAAACAAGCCGCATTTTGGTTGATTGCGGGCTTAATGTTTCTGTTGGCGATGAGGACGAGCCGTGGAGTGGCACTCCATATCTTTACATGCCAGAGGTGTGGGACAACACGGACCCGCAGAATCCTCTTAAATACATTGATGCGGTGGTTGTAACGCACGCTCATCTTGATCATGTTGGACTTGTGCCACTTCTCTTCAAGCACAATTACAGCGGTCCTGTGTTCATGACTCCCCCAACCAGAGACCTTGCGGTGATGCTACTCATTGATTACCTGAAGGTTGCACAGGCTGAGGGTAGAAAGGTTCCTTACGAATCAAAGCATATCAAGGAGATGATAAAGCACACCATCACACTCAAATACGGAGAGACCACAGATATCTCTCCGGATGTGAGGCTCACCTTCCACAACGCAGGGCATATTTTGGGCTCTGCAATCTCGCATTTTCACATTGGTGAGGGATTTTACAATGTGGTGATAACAGGAGATATCAAGTACGAGCGCTCTTGGCTGTTCAACCCGGCACACAACCGATTCCCGAGGGTGGAGACGGTGATAATGGAGAGCACTTATGGAGGTCGTGAAGACTTCCAGCCACCTCGCAGAGAGGCAGGAGAGAGATTGAAGGATGTGGTGCAGAGAACGGTTGAACGGGGCGGCAAAGTGCTCATTCCTGTGTTCTCAGTGGGTCGCTCTCAGGAAGTCATGCTCGTTCTGGAGAGTTATATGCGCAATGAGGAGCTAATGGAAGTGCCCATATACCTTGATGGAATGATTTGGGAGGCGACCACCATACATGCCGCTTATCCAGAATATCTGAACAAGGATTTGAGAGAGCTCATATTCCAGAAAAAGGAGAATCCGTTCCTATCCGAGATTTTCCACCGCGTTGAATCAGCAGATAGAAGGGAGAGTGTGATAAATTCTTCCGAGCCGTTGGTTGTTCTCTCCACCTCCGGTATGATGAACGGTGGACCTGTGATGGAGTACTTCAAACACTGGGCCGATGATTCTCGCAACACGCTGGTGTTTGTGGGTTATCAGGCAGAGCGCACCCTTGGAAGAAGAATTCAGAACGGAATGAAAGAGATAAAGATGACAGAGCATGGACAGCCCATCACCATAAAAATAGAGATGGACATAGAGACCATTGACGGATTCTCTGGACACTCTGATAGGCGGCAGCTGATTCAGTTCATAGGCTCTATGAATCCCAAGCCTGAGAGAATAATCACCTGCCACGGAGAGGAGAGCAAGTGCATAGACCTAGCCATTGGATTGCACAAGCGCTACGGAATGGAGACCGTATCGCTTAAAAATTTGGATGCCCTAAGGCTCAAATAAAAGAGTGAATGAGAAAAGAGTCTTTGATGGAGAGTACTCGTGCACGCGGTGCACTTCAAGTATTTTTATGGACTCATCTTCAAATCTTGAGTTTAGAGGATAGTCTTTTGGAAGTATTTCATAATAGTTTATCAATCCGCCATCTTGAAGCACAGACTTCGCAACATCAATGAATTCATAAGAGTTGTGCGGTAAATTCATTATTACGCGACTCACTTTTTCAGGAATTTCTTTCCACACTTTTCGCGCGTCACCCAGCAAAGGAAAAACGTTTTGCACTTTGTTAAGCTTTATATTCTCCTTCAAATACTCAATTGCGTGGGGATTTATATCTCCAGCGTATATCTTCACATCTCTATTTTTAGCGATCAGAATGGAAAACGGACCACAGCCAGCAAACATATCGTAGATTATCTCACCATCTTTCACACTCTCAACAACTCTCCATCGCTCGGTGGCAAGGCGCGGTGAAAAATACACTTTTGCAACATCCACCTTGAGGCGTATTCCGTACTCGCGGTACACTGTTTCGGTTCTGCTTCCCCTTATAAGTTGCAGCCTTCTAACTCTTGTCTCTCCTTCCACACCGTAATCCACCGCTACATTTTTCACATTTTTGTGCTGTGATAGGATGTGCGTCGCTAAAGTGTCAATGTCCAAATCTTCCCGAAACTTGATAATTGCCACATCACCCACAATGTCAAATGATGGCATTCTCAAACCACCAGCTTGAGAATCTCTCGTTTCATAGTTCTTGCAGTTTGGGATACTTCGTCAAGAACCTCAGCAGTCTTGATTATCTCATCTCGTATATTGCCCTTTATTATCGCACCGTTTGGCGTGGCTTTAACCAATCCTGCATCAGCCAAAATTTTAAGAGAGTGCCGAGCTTCATGCTCACCAATGTGCAGTTCCTGAGCAATTCTGACTATTCCTATTGGCTGCTTTTTGAGAACCAGTTCAAGAACTTTTATGTGTCTTGAAAGCAGTTCAAGCTCGTTGTAAAGTCTCTCACTGAGCATTTATCCTCACCTTGGTAGTGTGAATGACTCTGAAATTAAAAAGGTTTCTCACTTCTTCGGTATGAGAATCTTAAGCTCTGCTAAGTTGTCATGTTCCGCGCGCTCAATCAGTATGTCTTTGGCACCTGTTATTTCAGCAATTCTTTTTAATGATTGATAGGAAGCTTTGACCATGCGATTTACCTTCACGCTGACCACGTACTCACCGAAAAAATTCTCGGATATGTCCGTGATCTCAAACAGGTGCTCGTCCATCTTTCCCAGCACGCTGTTCAGTTTGGATATTGCATCTCTCGGATTCATTAATCTCACCTCAATCACAATCACCGCTTCTGCACGCGGCACTCTCAGTGGAGTCCATCTTCAAATATTCTTCAGGGAAAAGTTTGAGTTGCAGCATCTTTCTCTCATTTTCAAATAATCTCTCCACCTCACCAAGTCCTGAACTTATAACCTGTTCCTTCTTGCTTTTATCTCTGTACACGGTTATACCTTTGCACTTGAGCTTGTAAGCTAACATGTAAACCTGCTCCACATCGTCAATACTCGCAGTGCTAATCAGATTTACCGTTTTACTAACAGCATTGTCCACATGCCTCTGAAACGCAGCCTGCATGGCCACATGCCACTCAGGAGCTATTTCATGTGCCGTCTTGAAAATAGATTTTAAATCTTCTGAAATCTCATCCACATCTCTCAATGTGCCAGTTTTTGCAATTTTCATCATGAGCTCTTCGGAGTATATGCCCGCTCTCTTCGTTATCTCTTCAAACA
>CAYRMJ010000085.1:0-4969 GCA_964425415.1 uncultured Thermoplasmata archaeon
GACAAAAACAGGAGCGCGTTCGGAATTTCACTGCCAATCATTTTGGAGTAGTACGCAATTTGAGAGTACTTTGCGGCGAACAGCACGCCCAGTGCGGCGAAAAGTGCAGTTTTGATTTTCATTGATATGGGAATGATGGCAAAAAATATAAAGATTTGCGAAGATAAACCGATATTCTCATCTAGTTACTTCCCACTTCTCCAGTTCCATAACCACTGACAGAGTTTTACCTCTCATAATCTCCTCTCTAACCCTATTCTCATGCTCCATCACATCAACCGCGCGATTTGCAATGCTAACTGCTCTCTCTCTGGGTATAACCACTATTCCACTTTCGTCGCCCACTATCCAATCCCCGGGCCGAATATGCACATTGTCAATTGTGATTTCTACATTCATCTCTCCGAATCCTTTTGGTTCTCCTGCATTTGGACGCACGCTGGTAGCATAAACAGGCACACCCACTTTTTTGATTTCATCTGCATCGCGAACTGCTCCGAAAATTACCACACCCGCAATTCCTTTAACTTTGCAGCTCCAAGTGGCCAGCTCACCCCATACAGCCGCGTTTCCGGGCCGTGCATCAATTACTATCACATCTCCTTCATCAGCTCTCTCTATCGCCTCCACAGTTTTAGCCCAATCACCATCCATGGTGCGCACAGTAAAAGCAGGCCCTATAATCTTTCCCTCACCAAGTTTTATGAAATTACCCAGTGCATTTTTCCTGTGCATTGCATCGCTTAAATTAGGCGTAGATACTAAACTTAAAGCTTCTCTTATCTCATTCTCTCCGTATTTTTTATAGAGCTGTGTTCGCACTGCCCGTCCAGTCTCCATGGCATTTTTTATGCGTTTTGTTGAATCAATCACATCAGGTGCCTTGGTTATCGCACCACCAACTATTACAATTTCAGCTCCATTTTTCACCACTTCCGCAGCAGTTTCAGAGTTAATGCCCCCAGCAGCAGCCACTGGAATGGAAACTGCCTCAGACACATTTCTCAAAATAGTTATGGGACTCTCACCGCGCATTTGCTGGTCCACACCCACATGCACGCATAGATACGCTGCACCAAGAGCTTCAACTTCTTTTCCTCTCCTTACTGGCTCAGGATGATTAATCAGATCAATCATGATTTTAGCACCATACTTCTTAGCCGCTTCCACTGCATCTCTTATTGTTTCATCATCCGCAAGAGCCAGTACCGTGATTACACTCGCGCCGCTCTTTGCTGCCATCTCAACTTCCATACGACCCACGTCCATTGTCTTCAAATCCGCCACTATAGGCTTTCTGAATTTCTTCAAGGCTCGCACGGCCTCCATTCCTTCGCTTTTTATAAGAGGTGTGCCTGCCTCCAACCAGTCTGCTCCACCTTTAACTGCTTCTGCAGCAACCTGCAACGCTCTGTCCAAAACCATAAAATCAAGAGCTACCTGCAAAATTGGCATTTTCATCACCTTCAGAGTTGTGCATGGCCTTAAGCCAATTCTCATACTCATCTTCATCTATCTCAAGAATTAAAGAACCTACATATCCGCAATCTTTGCACTGGTACTTAGCACCAGTCATCTCTCCCATATAGTAGAAGATCCGTGTGCTACCGCATACTGGACATACCTTTATTTTTTTACCCATGTGTAAAAAGAGAGTATGTAAAGAATATAAAAATTCGCATCAGTATACCATGGGTATGAAATCTCCAATGCTTCCAACACTTGGAACATCAACTTCCTTTGACTGCGCGTACGGAGTGTGCACTCCTGTGAGAATGGTGCTAACTTTTATCTTGTTCCTGTATCTATCATCAATTCTTGCACCTATTTTTATGTGGGCATCATCTCTTATACCAGAGGTTATTCCCTCGCTTATGCGATACACTGTTCTAAGAGTCATGCTCGGTCCGCCGGTTATGTGAATGAGCGCGCCAGTTGCACCCCGATAATCTATATCCATCAGCGGATTGTTCAGAGCATCAACCACCGCATCCTCAGGGCTGTAGTACTCACCCTCTCCGTAAAGGACAGTGGAAGTACCTCCACGCCGCATAATTGCTTCCAAATCAGAGTAATCTATGTTTATGAATGACGGTGTGTTAACAGTTTCAACCACGTTCTTTATAAGATCACTTATGAGTACATCCATCACCATAAACGCCTTTTTAATGGGTATCTGTGGTGCAAGTTTTAGAAGGCGATTGTTGTCCAACACAATTACTGTATTTGAAGAGTTCTTGAACTTTCCAAGTGCTTCTTGAGCCTGAGCCCATCTCTGCGTTCCTTCAACCTTGAAAGGCATGGTCACTATGGACACAACCAGCGCGCGGGATTCTCTGGCAAGTCTGGCAATCACAGGTCCTGCACCACCGCCAGTGCCTCCGCCCAGCGCCGCCAGCACGAACACAATATCGGCACCATCAACTATCTTGTAAAGAGAACTGGCAGCTTGCTCGGCAATGGTCTCGGCAGTGAGCATGTTTCCACCTGCACCTCTTCCATAAGTGCGATTGCGTCCAAGAATTATCTTTTTGGAAACATTGAGAGATTTCACATGCATCTCATCTGTATTTACAGCTATTAACTCAGAGTTCAAACCCATGCGCGAGAGCCTTGAAATGCTGTTGCACCCGCCACCACCAACACCAATCACTTTAACTCTCAGGCCATCCGCATATTTGGGGCCCTCCGAGAGGGCTTCATTTATTATATAATCCCATCCCATCTGGCATCACCTTTTCTAACATTTGTCTGACAAATGATATATATTGTGTCATACTACTTAAATGTTTCCCGTAAAATTACCATCACAATCGTTATAACGGATGAGAGAAATACAAGGCCATGCATTTTGAAAGAGTTGATGGATTGAGCGTTTTAGATGATTTGGTGAAATTGGCATACGAAATATACGCATACACAAACAAAGATTATCCGCGTTTGGAGTGGTTAGATAAAAAGCCTGAAGACTTTGAAGATTTTTGCGAAGCATATCGGGATTTTTTAAAAAATAGAGTGAAGGAGGAGTTTGATGAAATATATGTGAGTAAAAAAGATAAAAAAATAGTGGCATGCTTCGCTTTTGTGTTCGGAGCTAAAGATGTGCCATGGATAAACAATGAAAAATGCATGTTTGTGGAGCTAATAATGGTGCATCCATCTTATCAAAAACTTGGATTAGGTAGAGAGATCATTGAATTTTCATGGGAAAGAGCTAAGAGAGAGAATTTAAGATTGTGCATCAGTACCTTCAGAGACATAAAGTCGTATGGATTCTATTTGAAGAACAACTTTAAGGAGATTGAGGAAAGAGAAGGATATGTAATAATGGAAAAAACTGAATGAGTTATTCTCAACCCTCGCCGCTTCCGCATATAAAAGGGAAACTTAATATACTCAAATCAAATTTTCCTTCCGCTGCCACCGTAGCTTAGCCCGGTAGAGCGGCTGATTCGTAAAAGCCCCTTTAAAAAAGGTGCTTTACCCCCCAAAAAAGGGGCTTCGGGACATCAGCAGGTCGGGGGTTCGAATCCCCCCGGTGGCTCTTATGAATGTTGAAGCAACTGTGAGAATCGGAAAAGGCGGAATTACGGATGGGGTTTTGAATGAGATAAAAGAGCAACTCAAAAAGAGAAAGGTGGTGAAGATAAAATTTTTGAAAAATGCTGAAAGAGAGGACATGCTTTCTAAAGCGGAAAAAATCGCATCATTCACAGGTGGAAAAATCATAGACGTGCGGGGATTCACCATAACAATAGAGAAAAAATAAAGAATTACTCAATTTTCTTGAATCTGCGATTGAGCCTTTTCAGCACAGCTGGTAGAGTTGTGTATTCCATATCCTCCAATGGGAGTCTGTGCGGCTCAAATGGTCCGTGCCTTCTCATGTAATCTGCAATCTGAGCTGCGGTTTTGCGTGTTTCGTCAAATGCAGGGTCATCAAACAGATCCACAGGTCCAACCAGCTTTCCGTTAGCGAGCTGGAATCCGAGAGCTGCAACTCTTGGAGGCCCGTCAAATCTTGTGCAGTGCGCCTGCTTTATGCCCACGGGCATGAGCGGGCCGTTATGTGAGCCGCGCATCCATCCAGATACGAGATGCGGAAATGCGAAGGGCTCCAGCACCTCGCCGAGGGCTGGTGCTCCGCTCTGCGCTCTAACAAGAGCTACGGGATCATCTTTGCCCACGTACTCACCTGCAATCTGGTACAGCTTCTCGGTGCTTATCACAGCCACTGGCTCATCGGGATTGAGCTTAGGATTGCTCTTCTTTGGATAGACTCTCTTTATCACGTACCTTGATTTTGCACCGATGAGTGCGAGCAGGTCGTATGTTTCTTCAGGAGTCTTCATGAGAACTTTCTTGTGCTTCATTATATCCCACACTTCAAATATGAAACCATCGTGCATGGCGGGATCTATCACGAGTCCGGCGGTGTTGAACGGGTCGGCGAACATTCTGAATATGGGTAGATTGAATGCACCTGGCTCTGTCTTGTCCATCATGAACGCCACTATTGGCTCGCCCTTTCTCTCAGTTATTTCCATCTCAGCTATTCCAGGACCCATTCCTCTTATGTTTCCGCTGAACGCATCCTTGAGCAAATCTTGTCCTGCACCGTAGAGCTTCAGTTCCTTTGCAATCTTGGTTGCCTCCTCAAATGCCTTCCATGCGAGCCCGTGAATCTCCTCACTATCCACGCCCTTGTGGTGGGTCATTATGAGCTGCAGGTCATCTCCCACGCCGGTGACATGGAAGTCCACCAGAATTCCTTTCTTCTTCGCTTCGGTCAGAACTTTCTCCGCTGCTTTTTTGAGGTCCGGATGCACCGTTGAATGGCCTGGCCATCCACCAACATCCGCCTTTATCAGACTAACGGTTATTTTTTCCCCCATTTGCGTCACCGCAGGGTGTATCTTACCCACACATATAAATATTGTGATTCCAAATGCTCTGTCGCATAATTAAG
>CAYRMJ010000086.1:0-4913 GCA_964425415.1 uncultured Thermoplasmata archaeon
TACGAGATAGAGGACGGGAAAATAAGGTTCGTGGAGAGAAGAGAGAACAAGGCGGCGAATATGGAAGAAGAAGAGCACGGAGATGTGAACAAGTTCAAAGCGGTGATTTCGCAGCTGGGAGATGTGGACATTCTGGCGGCGTATCGCATGGGCCCAAACTTCGTGAGAATAAAGAACAACACAAAGAAGAGGGTGATATTCACCAAAACTCGGGATTTGGAAGAGGCGATTAAGCGTGTAATTGAGGAAATTGAAAAGTCAAAATAATTAATTCTTCATTCTCCCTTCAATGGCGAAATTTTCAGTGATTGAAGATAAATGGCTTAGGTTGAATCCAGAAAGAGAGAGAATACTGGCAATTTTAGATAAGTTTCTGCTGAGGATTCGTGCAGATGAGATAGTGAGAAGAGAAGTAAAGATTAGCAACGATATTCTGCATGCAAAGGGTGAGAAATTTACAATCGGGGAGGATGTGCACATAATTGGATTTGGAAAGGCTGCGGGCGAGATGGCAAGGGCGATGGAGGGAATTTTAGGCTCAAGATTAAAGGGCGGGATGGTGAACACGGACCATGATGTTCCTCTGTCAAAGGTGAAGGTGAACATTGCAGCGCACCCAATTCCAGATGAGAGAACGGTGGGATATTCGCAGGAGATTGTGAATTACATCTCAGATTTAAGCGAGGAATCAACCATCATTTTTCTCATCACTGGCGGAGCATCGTCGCTGTTTGAAATTCCCACAATTCCCCTGAATGAGTATGTGAAACGCGTCTCAAATATCCTGCGCTCTGGAAAAAGTATTGAGGAAATAAACAGGATGAGGACTTCATTATCCAAAGTGAAGGGAGGCAAGCTTTTGAAACATGTGAAAGGAAGGTGGATTTCTCTCATAATCTCAGATGTGCCCCATGGGTTTGAGTATGTGGGCTCCGGGCCAACCTTCGGAAAAGGTGGAAAAAATGTGCTTTTGGCTGACAATCTCTACGCGAGATATATTCTTCACGAGATGTTGAAAGAGAGAGGATATGTGATAAAAACGCATACGCAATTCCTTCAGGAGGATGTGCGTTCAGCCGCAGAGAATATCATTCGTGAATGCAGGGAGCAATCATTCATCACGGGCGGAGAGGTGAGCGTGAATTTAAAAAATGGGTATGGAGTAGGGGGAAGAGCGCAGGAGCTCGCACTCCTTGTGGCCAAGCACATCAAAGATGAAATTTTCATTGCGCTGGGAACCGATGGAAAGGACGGTAATTCTCCCGCTGCGGGAGCAATGGTGGACGGGAAAACTGTGGAAATAATGAGGGAAGAGGTGAATGTGGAAAATGAGATAAGGAAGCACAACTCATACGGGGCGCTGATGAAATCAAGGGATATCATAATCACGGGCCCCACAGGCACGAACCTCGCAGACATTTACCTTTGCTTAAAGAAAGTTTGAAATTATATAATGCGATATAGAGTATTATGCTCAGAAAAATTCTCATACCCACCGATGACTACGGACTTGAGGACCATGTCATTACCTATGTAGCACGAGCCTTTCCATTTGCGGAGTTTCACGTGATAAGCGTGGTGAACACCTACGAGAGGGGCGTTCAATTAACGAATCTGCTTTATGATGAGATGAAAAAAGCCGCTGAAAATGCGGTGCTGGAGGCGGAGCAAAAACTGGGCGCTCTGGGAATCACCGATGTGAAAATAGCGGTTCTGGAAGGCCTTCCATCAAGGGAGATTTTAAGATACGCAATCGCTCATGATATTGATATGATAGCCATGAGGGTGTACAGCAAAAAGCACACCGCATCTGCTCATCGTCTCGGCTCCACGGTGAAAATTTCAAAGTGGTGGAATGGCCCACGTTGGTGTTTTTCATATCTCTCTTCATTCTGGTTGGCGGGCTTGACGTAACGGGCATACTTCGTGACTTTGCGGGGGCAATAGGTAGCGTATATCAAAATCCAATAGTTATTGCAATCGTGATTCTCTGGGTCGCTGGTTTGAGTTCTTCCGTTGTGGACAACATACCCATAACCGCCTCTCTGATTCCCGTGGTTTCTTTACTATCCAAGGATTTTCATTCCTCTCTTTTCTGGTGGGCTCTGGTCATGGGTGCAGATATCGGAGGAAACATCACGCCCATTGGCTCATCCGCGGGAGTGGTTGGACTGGGCATATCCAAAAAATTGGGATTTGAGATAAAAAACAAAGAATGGGTAAAGATGGGAACGACCACTGGCCTGATAAGCCTCGCTGTTTGCTCCCTCTCTCTTTTCCTCATCGCGGCTCTTTGAGGATTATGCGTGCATCAACGATTTTTATTCCATGCTCGTATGCCATCACTGGATTTGCGTCCACCTCTTTGATGTAATCTCTGAAATCCCACACAAGCTGTGAGAGCCTGCTTATCGCCTCCGCTATCGCCTTGATGTCCCTAGGCTTCTCACCTCTCGCCCCTCTCAATATCTTGTAGCCCTTGATTTCCTTTATCATGTCCATTGCCTCATCCTCTGAGAACGGTGCAATTCTGAATGTCACATCTTTCAGTATTTCCACGAACACACCGCCCAGTCCGAACATGACCGTGGGTCCAAACTGCTTGTCGTATGTGCTGCCTATGATGGTCTCAGTGCCCCACGGCTCCATGTGCTGCACGTACACGCCGAAAATTTCAGCATGCGGGTCGTAGTTCTTTGCATTCTCAATTATGTCTCTGTACGCAATTCTCACTTCCTCATCGCTCTTCAGATTTACCTTCACACCTCCTGCGTCGCTCTTGTGAATTATCTGCGGAGACACTATCTTCATAACCACCGGGTACTCAACGGCTCTCGCAATCTTCACGGCTTCCTCTTCACTCTTTGCCAGTTTGCCCTTGGGCACGGGCAATCCGTACGCTGCAAATACTTCCTTCGCCTCAGGCTCTGTGAGAATTGTCCGTCCACAACCGATGGTTTTCTCAATTATGGCCCGTGCTCTCTCCTTGTTAACCTCGTACGGCTTGAACTCCGCGTGCTCCTTCTCCAGATACTTTCCGTAAGTGCGCAGCGCAGCGATTGCTCGAACAGCTGCATCGGGACTCTTGTAGTACGGTATGCCTTGCTCAATCAGCCACTGCCCCGCCTTAACGCTTCTCTCACCACCTGTGAAATTGATGAGTATGGGCTTATTCACACCTGATTCCTTAACTGCTTTGTATATGCCCTCCGCAATGTTCTGCGGGTCTGTGAATGAAGTCTCACAGTATAGGACTACGATTCCATCAACCCACTCGTGCTTCAATGCATCTTTTATTGAGCCCACATACTCGTCTCTGTCAGCCATGCCCGTCAAATCCACTGGATTCTTCGGATTTCCGAACTCTGGCATGTGCTTCATCATGAGCAGTTTCAGGTCATCGGGAGCGTCCTTTATAGGCACGCCGTACTTCTCAGCGGCGTCAGTGGCAAGAACTCCCACGCCACCGCCGTTTGTTATTATCAGAAGATTGTCACCCTTCATGGGCGGTTGAAGTGCAAGGGCCATGGTCTCGTCAAATAGCGCATCAAGATTCTCAGCTCTCACAACATGCCCCTGCTTGAAAGCTGCATCGTAAATCTTCGTGCTTCCCGCCAAGCTTCCCGTGTGCGAGGCTGCCGCCGCCGCACCTCTCTGCGACACACCCGCTTTCAATGCGATTATCGGTTTCTTGGAATTCTTCGCCTTCTCCAGAAACTTGCGTCCGTCCTTTACGCCTTCCATGTAGATGGATATGACGTTCGTGTCAGGGTCCTCGTTGAAATACTCAATGAGGTCTCCAAAGTTCAAATCTGCCATATTCCCTATGCTTATCATGTGCGATATGCCCACCTTGTCGCTCCACGTTCGTGCGTCCATGGCGATGAGCAACGCGCCGCTCTGCGAAAGCATTGCCGCCTTTCCGGGGTATGGGAGATAAGGTCCGAAGGACGCGTTCGCTTTGAGGGGATTGTTCATCACGCCCACAACGTTGGGGCCAAGAATTCTCATTCCGTACTTCCTCGCGATTTCCACCACTTGGTCTTCCAAATCTTTGCGGCCCACTTCGCTGAATCCGGATGCGATTATAACGAGGCCCTTAACGCCCTTCTTACCGCAATCCTCAGCAACTGCGGGCACGTACTTTGCAGGCACCACGATGAGCGCGAGGTCCACCTCGTCTTCAATGTCCAGAATGCTGTGATAGCACTTTAGGCCTGCAACTTCATCAGCTTTGGGATTGATGGGATAAATCTTTCCTTTGTATCCTGACTCAATCAGGTTCTTTACGCACTGGTGCCCTATGGCTTTGGGGTCTCTGCTCGCTCCGACGATTGCTATACTCTTCGGTTTGAATATCGGATCCAGGGGATTCATTTTTATTACCTCCTTGCGGGGTAATTGCAACATGCCATAATAAACTTGATATTCGTTGAACAACGACTGTGAGTTTGGTGATAGTTAAAAGAATAGTTAATTATAAATAGTGTTAGGCGATTTAACACGCGCAAATGGGTGAGAAAATAGTGCATCTGCGCTTAAGCGAGCATCCTGAAATTACCATAGGGGAGATAGTTGAGATTATGGAGGAGCTATCAAAAAAATATCCTGATAGAGAGATTTTTTTAGACGGCGACGAAAACGCAATTTGCTCCCGCCCTAAAAAGCCTGAATAATCACGACGAAACGCTCCTAAATTTTAGATTGTATTTGGATGTGAATCAAAGATTGTTTTGAAACAGCAGAATCAAAGCCGCAGCTCCGCCCAAAAGAATGGCCCCTATTATCAGCCACAGCAGCAGTCTCAGGAAGAACTTAAGTATGCCGAGAATGGCCAAAAGCACGATTACTATAGCAAGACAGCAGAGCAGATGCATTGTTGGTACATGTGCATTTTTGATATTAAGTTATCG
>CAYRMJ010000087.1:0-4861 GCA_964425415.1 uncultured Thermoplasmata archaeon
AAGTGGGGGCACTGGGATTCGAACCCAGGTCCGCGGGTCACTCCTACGGTCAGCGCTCCAGTTAGTCATCATCGGTCAGCTGACCCTCTTATCATCATGTAACTGGAGCCCGCCAGGATGCCTGACTACCCCATGCCCCCACAGAAAGGGGTATTTTCATCATGAATATAAAAGTTATCTAAACTCACCTTTTATTGGCTCTGCGCTGTCTCTTCAATCTCCTCATTTTTTTCTTTCTCCACTTCCAGCGCATCTTACCGCGTTTTTTCCAATCTCTTGAGCTTCTCTTCATCTTAACACCAAGAGCGGCATAATAGCAACTGTGATATAAATCTTATCCTTTGAGATTTTGAAAAATCCGATGAGATTTATGAGATATAAAACAATTTCACAAAAAAGTTTATACCATGTGCGAATTTCCACCCATGAAGTACTTCACCATGGATAACTTCAACTTAAGGGGCAAAACGGTATTTGTGAGAGTGGATGTGAATGCACCGCTTGATCCCAGCACTGGCACCATTCTTGATTACTCAAGATTTGAAGCACATCGCCGCACGTTAAAGGAACTTAGAAATTCAAAGGTTGTGATTCTTGCGCATCAGAGCCGCCCGGGAAAGATGGATTATGTATCCCTCAAGCCTCACGCGGAGGTGTTTACACGCATACTCGGAAGAAAAGTTAAACATGTAACGGATTTGTTTGGAGATGCTGCCATATCGGCCATTGAAAATATGCGTCAAGGCGAGTATCTTCTTTTAGAGAATACCCGATTTTACGCGGAGGAATACTGCCTCAAAAAAGGTGATTTTGGTGAAACAAACATTGTAAAAAATCTCGCACCATATGGAGATTACTTCATTAACGATGCATTCGCAGCGGCGCACCGCGCGCAGACCACTCTCGTGGGATTTGCAGGGAAGATTCCCATGCTTGCGGGAAGGCTCATGGAAAGAGAAATAAAAATGTTAAGCCGCTTCATTGAGATGACTGAACGCCCAAAAATTGGAGTGTTTGGAGGTGCGAAGGCAGACGATTCTCTTGCGGTTATTGAAAACTTTTTAAAAAATGGAATTGTGGATAAAGTGCTTACCGGTGGAGTCGTCTCCACACTTTTTCTTATTGCAAAAGGCTATGACGTTGGTTTTAAATCCACAGAGTACCTTGAACGGGAATTTGATAATTATCAGTTGTTAGTGAAAAAAGCTAAAAATCTTATTGAAAACTACGATGAGAAAATTGAAGTGCCAGTGGATGTTGTTGTAAATGATAACGGACGCAGACACGCGCTTAGAGTTGAAGAATTACCCAACAATAATCCAATTTATGATATTGGACTGGACACAGCCATAAAATATATAAGAATTCTCAACGAAGCAAAGGGCATAGTTCTGAACGGACCAATGGGCGTCTATGAAATACCAGAGTTTGAAGTTGGCACATACGAAGTTTATAAAGGAATCGCTGATAGCAAAGCCTTCAAAGTTGGTGGTGGCGGACACACCATAGCCGCTCTGGAGAAGTACCGGTTAAAATCATCTTTTGACCACATTAGCACAGGTGGAGGCTCTCTGATAACATTTCTCTCAGGCGGAAAGATGCCCGTTCTGGAAGCTCTGGAAGAATCATATAATAAATTTGTGAAATAAGTCATATAACTTGAGCTCGGCGAAAATAAATAACCATTATAATTGCGATTCCCAGCATAAGAAGCAGAGTGAAAAAATATCCGTACTCCCAGCTTAACTCAGGCATGTTTTTGAAATTCATTCCGTATATTCCCGTTATGAGGGTAAGTGGCATCATAATGGTGGCTATAACAGTCAGAATCTTCATAACTTCGTTCATTCTCATAGAAAGAGTGTTTTGCATAATTTGTATCGCAGTGGTTATTCCATCAATTAGATAAACATCTACATCTATCAGCTCATTTATATCTCTTAGTATTTTTTGAGCTGTTTTGTTGTTTGGTTCATCGTCAATTACGCTCTCCACCACGTTCCTTAATCTAAGATAATCTCTATGCATTGTGGTTAGGTCTTTCTTAATTTTCAGTATGTCCGCAAGCATTTGCTTAGATGATGTGTAAATGGCATCATTTTGAATTCTGTGTATTCTCTCTTCCAGTCTATCCAAAGTGCGATACTCACTTTGAATTAGGCTCCATACCACATTTCCAAGAGAATCTCGCTTTTTTAAAAATTTCTTTATGTTTTCAAGAGTGTTTTTATCTCCTTTGATGATGATATCTTCCCCCTCTTCAGATATCTCAATGGCACCTGTCCAGAAGGTTCTATCAAAAAAATGCAATTTCAAATTCATAATGATAGCCACATCATTTTTTATGTACTTTATCCCACTCCAAACCCTCTCTTCAACAAATTTTATTTCAGCCATGATAAAAATAAAAATGATTTTGGCGTATTTAAATATTCGCACAATTTGCAACGAGAAATGGCACATTATAGAGTAAAGCGTAAATAATAAATCGCAATTGAGTAATTAATGAGAGAGAGAAGAAGAGGCCGTAGAAAATTTGAGCGCTGGATTTCGTACATACCTCCAGTCAACTCCTATTCACCGGTAGGTGCCCCTTATAAAAGAAGTGTTATCATCACCTATTCGGAGCTGGAGGCTATGCGTCTTGTTGATGTGCTCGGGCTCACACAGGAAGAGGCTGCAATTAAGATGGGCATATCAAGAAAGACTTTGTGGCAGGAACTAAAAACCGGAAGAAGAAAAATGGTAGAAGCCATTCTCAATGGATGGCACATTGAGCTAAGAGGGGAAAATTACTACTATAGGGGCGAGGAGAATGAGTGAGAAGGAGGAGGATTATCTCAAGACAATTTACGAGCTATGTGAAAGAAAAAATTTCGCAAGACCGGTGGAGATTGCCGAGAAACTGGGCGTGAAGCCCTCAAGCGTGACGGATATGCTAAAAAAATTGCAAGATAAAGGACTTATACACTATGAGAAATACAGAGGCATGTATCTAACCGCACAAGGTAAAATGCTGGCTCAAAAGCTCATTCACAGAGGCCACACAATATCCAGATTTTTTGAGATATTCGGAGTATCTAAAAAAAGTGCCGGTATTATTGCAAATAAAGTGGAGCATTATATAGACGATGCGAGCTTTGAAAGAATTGAGAAATTTGTGAGCTTTGTTGAAAGTTTTGGGGAAAATCCAAAGTGGCTTGAGCATTTTCAGATATTTATTGAGACAGGCAAACTCCCAGAGTGTGAGAAAATTCAAAGAGAGAGTTGAAGTCCTGCATATCCGTCCTTTACCCTTGACCCTAATTTGTTTCTCATATACTCCATGGCCCTCTGGCCTGTGCAATGTATTCCGTATATCTCTCTCACATTGAGCCTTTCAAATATTCTAACTATATTTTTAAGCCTCAGATGATTTGCATTTAGAAGATGAAAGCCTCCGATTACAACATCCACCCCGCCAACCAACTCTTTTGCTTTTAAAACTATATTCTCAATACCCGGATGTGAGCACCCTACTAACAGCGCAGTTTTATTATCCCCTATCACAATCAAAGCTTGCTCACGAATTGCGGATTCAAAAACACCAGTGCTTATTGCGAACTCACCGATTTTTTTGGGCTCTGTGCAAACTTCGCTCATTTCATTCATCGGCTCAGGAAGGCAAAACTCGCGGGTATTTTTAATCACTGCACTTAGCCCGCCCACATGGTCCCAGTGAAGGTGCGAGAGGACAAGCATATTGAAATTTCCATCAATTTTTAATTTGGAGAGATTGTAAGAAAGCGCTTTTTCATCAGGTCCTGTATCAAAAATCAACCTATAATCCCCCTTTTCTACCACCATACTAAGGCCCCATGCCGCACGGAGTCCTCTAATTGCTTTGTTATCCACAACCACTGTGAGCTTAACCATAGTTGAAAATGGATGTGCCCGTATATAAATTGATTGATTCCGAATTCATTCCATTCCCCATTTCACTGTCTTCGCAGAGCTCGCAATTCCTATCACCACCCAAGCGATTAGCACCGCAGCAGGATACCAGATATTGTGCCATGTGCTCAATCCAGAAAGCTGCCTTGCCATTTCAGCGCCTGCAGCCGTGGGTATGAGAAGCACAAGGTATCGTGCAGTTTCTGGAATAACGCTTGCAGGATAGAAAACAGGGGGAATGATTATCAAGAGCATCTGAAGAGGGTTAGTTATGGCAGATATGTTTGTTGGTTTTTTTATTCGCATCACTATTGCCAGTCCGATTAGAGTGCTTACGAGGAGAAGCGGTAGAAATGCCACTAAGGATGCAAGAACTATTGTCCACGCGTTGAGATAAATGATGAGCACGAGCATGTATGCCAGATCCACCACTGGAAAAATCAGGCTTGATAGGAAATATCCAAACACATAGTGAAACGGTCGTACAGGAGAGGCTATGAACATATCCATGACCTTTCCCTGCTTGTCCCAGCCTATGAACTGGGCCACGAGATTCACGCCCATGCCCCATGCTCCCGAAATGAACCAAGCCACCAGAACATTTTTCAATCCCTGCAATCCGCCCCAGACAAACATTATAATTGCAAATCCGATTACAATGAACAAATCCTGAACGAGCCAGATTGGCTGTCGCCTGATCCAGCGGCTGGCCAAGTAGGCAACTCCACTAATCTTTCCCATTTGCCACACCTCCCACCATGTGTAGGTACGCATCCTCCAATGTTACATCCTCCACACTTATGCTTTCAGCCTTTATTTTTTTCATTATCTCTATCGCCTCATTCTCACTTTTTGCGTAAATTACCTTTCTGTCCCCCAAATCAATATTCACATCCACAGGTAAATATCGGGCGTTTTTCACCACTAT
>CAYRMJ010000088.1:0-4849 GCA_964425415.1 uncultured Thermoplasmata archaeon
TTATTATCACTTCAGGCCTCATACACATCATCGCTCATTATCTTCATGTATCCGCCTTTTGAGATATACACCGCAAGCCTCTTTTTCTTCAATATTTCAAAAAACTCATTCCACGATATCTCATCAAATCTATTGTTCATAGCCTTTGCAAGCTGCACCACATCGCCGCCACGAACGCGCACTGGTTTGAGTCCGTATTTTTTTGCTTTCTCCATAGCCATCTCAGGACTTAACTTTTGCATCATCGCGCACCTCATAATTTCAGATGTTTATATACCTTTTTGTGGGCGAGCCACCTGAAAAATATCATCGCGCTGATTTTTGATTTTATTAAGAGCTTTTTAACTTATGCTCATTTCCCAACCCAAGAACCCGAAGGGATGCGGGGGCTGAGTGAGCATATGAGATGCGAGCCCGTCACTGCACGAATGAAATGAGTGCGGGGGCTGGGATTTGAACCCAGGAACCCCTACGGGACTGGCCCCTCAACCGTCACGGTTATTGATTATTGGGGCGTTAGAGAGGACTTTAGCAGGTGGTTATCCCAGAGGGTTTCGGAGGGGTATTTCAGGTCCATAATGAGCACCTTGGACAGACATTTTGGAGATAAACCGGTGACCACCATGAGGGAGATGTGGGAAATAAGGGAGCGTGCCGGAAGCAAAAAGAACATGACCCTGGCCCTGAGAAATCTTTTGAATTATTACGAGATGTTTGATCTAATTGATGAGTACTATCTCAACAAATATAGAAAGGTTTTGAAAACAGTAAAAACAAATCCAGACAACTATATCCCCTCCACAGAAACAGTGGTTGAGGTGTATCACAATATTCAGAGGGCAGAATACAAAAGCCTGTTTCTTCTGCTCGCAGTATCTGGATTGAGAGTTATAGAGGGAATAAAAATGCTCAATAACTACGATTCCGCCAAGATTCATATTGACAAAAACTTTGCGAGATATCCGCTGTACTCAGACAGGGGCACAAAAAGGTCTTACTATGCGTACATTCCAAAGAATTTTCTCCCCATAATCATGCCCATGGGAGTGCCTCAGAGAGGCGCTGTTAATTACTTCCATCGCCGAAAACTACCATTGAAATACCTTCGCAAATGGAACTACAATTTTCTAATCATGCACAACGTGCCCGAGAGCGTGGCGGATTTTCTGCAGGGCCGCTCGCCGGTGAGCGTTGGGTCGATGCACTACCTCGCCAAGGTCAAGCAGGCGGATTACTGGTATGAGAAGGTGGCGGATGCTCTGGTGGAGGTGTTTGAGGAGTGAGACGGACACGGAGGAATTATCATTCACTCTTTCTTACACTCTTGTTTGCACCCCTGCACCATCTTCACAAACCCTTGTAATTTTCGGGTAAAATCAGGGTCGTTCAGTTTCCCGATAAGCGGCATTTCTTCTGGTTCTCCTTTTACACATTCGAATACTCCATTTTTTGCCTTGTAATATCTGAGAAACTTTGTCTTTCCAATACCCTCGCTCCCTCTTATCGTTCCTCTGTGAAGTAAATATATGTTTCCCATTTCGTCTTTTGCAAACACGCCACCAATACGTCTATTTACCCCTTCAAACGGTATATTAATTTCAACTACGTATTGTGTGCTTTTACCTTCAATAGGTTTACCCAGTCCAAACACATTCCAGTATCGGCGAGAGCCTTCATCTAAGATTGGTTCACCCAAGTAAAACCACATGTCAAGGTCATAGGAATAACAAACGTCTTCCATCTCTGCATTTGGGTTTCTACCCCTATAGGAACTTTTAGTTTTTATCATTTCATCGCACAGAGCATTCATGACCTCTTTAAAAGATAGCTCAGCTCTTTTTAACGCATCTTTGTTCGTTAATATCTCCAGATACATATTGCAGCACCCCTTTTACTATTGATATAATACAGCACGTGTATAATAATGTTATGTTTTGTTCAAATGCGAGGATCGCAGACAGTTTTTCCTTGCTAGTGAGATGTTCTCATCGAATCGCTCGCTAGGAATATTTTGTAGAAAAATTTCAGTAGGTGGAAACATCCTTGAGAGAATACATTCACAGGCACATAGGAAAGTATGAGGAGAAATCCCATAAAAGTATCCGCGGGAATAAGGAGGTATGGTAAATCTTTTTCAATATTACCAGCCCCTTAAAAAGGAGGATTTTGCCTATGCTGATTTTGATGAAAAGCTTCTCCTATAGGCCAGTGATGATGAGATTCTTTCCTCGCTTTTTGAGGTTTACGGGGATGTGCACATATTCTTCTTTGATGAGATTCAGAACATGGTCAGATGGGAATTATTCGTCAATAAACTGCACAGAAGAGGATACAATGTTTTCATCACCGGCTCCAACGCAAGGTTGCTGGCAAGAGAACTCACAGACAGAATTACTGGAAGACACATAAGCATGACAATATATCCATTCTCATTTAGAGAATTTCTTAAGGCCGCAGGATTCAGTGAGGATACAGAAACAACAAGAGGTATTGGTTTAATAAAGAAATACCTTGAGGATTACAGCACCATAGGTGGATTTCCAGAGGTTGTGGTTGAGAAAGAGAATCCCAGAATCTACCTGAGAACGCTCTTCAATGATATCATTGAGAGGGATATAGCTTCCAGGTATTCCATAAGGGAAGAGACGACTTTCCGAGAGATGGCTTATTTACTTTTAAGCAATGCTAGCCGGTATATCACATATAATAGATTGAAAAATAAATTTATAGCTGATAATAGGGGACAGTTAATAAAAATAATTAATAACTTTCTTCTAAAGTAACAACACCTCCCTCAATCCCATAATATCCGTGAACAGCACCTTTCTCCCACTCACCTCCCTCTCTCCCTTCTCTTCATCGTAGCTCACCACCACCGCAAACTCAGGTGAGTATCTCTCCATGAACGAACGCAAGCTCCGCTCCACCTTGCCCACTGCGGCTCTGAGCTTCACCTCCACAGGCACTATCTTCTCTCCGAGTTCCACTATGAAATCCACCTCGCTCCTGCTCTTTGTGCGCCAGTACTTGGGTTTGAATCCCATCTTAATCAATTCTGACAGAACATAATTCTCAAACAGTGGGCCTGTCATTTTGTTTGGAAACGCTCCAACCAAGCTGTTTCTCAGACCAGTATCCACATAGTAAATTTTCGGCTGCTTGGATATCTCCTTTGTTTTGTTTGTGAAAAATGGCGGCACCTCAATTATGAGATTGCTCCTGATCAGAGCATCCAAGTATTTTTTAAGTGTCTGAAAGGATATACCGAGATCGTTCATAAGAGTGGTATAGGATACAATTTGTCCGGTGTTGTGTGCAAGATACAGAGATAATTTTTCAATGGCGCGCGCATTGTCAATGGAAAATGTGTGCACAGCATCCTTCAATATTATTGTCTCGTGTAGATTACGCAGTATCTCTTTTTTCATATCCGTCTCGCTCATCAACACCACCCGTGGAAATCCTCCGTAAGTGGCATGCTCCCATACCATTCTTTTCAATATCCCTGTCGTCGTAGCCCTCTGCTTTTTAGCACTGAGAAACTCAACTATGCTGAATGGATAGAGATGCAGAACGCCTACTCGCCCTACAAGATATGAGAGAATCTCTGCACGGAGTATCACCTCGGAGGAGCTGGTGATCCATATTTTAGAGCCGGTATCAGCCAGAAACTTCAATTTTCTGCCTGCATCCTCGCAATACTGAACCTCGTCCAGAATCGCGAGATCGTATCCATCAATGTACTGCATTTTGAATTTTATTATGTCTTCATCAAACAGCTCCCGCGCATCCGGATCGTCAAAAAGCACATACGAATAGTTATACTGCTTTGCAAGCTGCTTGAGCATGGTGGTTTTCCCTGCCTGTCTGGGCCCCACCAGCGCAGTAACCGGGTGAATATTTTGAACATTCAAAAATCTCTGCTCCAGCTCTCTCTGAATGTACATGATGAATACTCATGCTTTACCCATATATTAAACTTATCAAAATTTAATTATAGTTTAATTTTAGTATGGAAAAACTTAAACCTGCATGAATGATTGACCAGATACGGGAATGAAGCAATATTTAAATCTTCTTCCGAAGCTTCAATTACTCTTTTCTCGCATGAATTCTACACAGAATCGGTGAGCAAGGTGAATAAGAATATCACCAGCGTGGAGCGGATACATGGCAAAAAACCCTCCAGATTTGCTCACCTAAATGAGTATTTTCTGGATAATTTGCTCAGTTCGCTGAGTATTTTTTATAAGTCGGACACGGGGGTTGGCCGTGGCCACAATGGCCATGTTGGCCACGTTCTGAGTGCACAGGATGCCATTTTCTCACTCAAACTTCGTGCCATAGTTGGCCAGAAAGTATTACGTAGATAAAAATATATATAAAATATTCTATATCTACCTCCCGTGTCCGAAAATTAAGAAGAACGTGGCCATGCCGGCCACGGATGTGTTTATTTATGTGTGAAACTATCTTGCGTTGTTGCAGTGCAGGTAGAACTTAGATACTCTTCCAGATTTGTAAGGTCATCGCCGTCAAAGTCGGCAAAGATGAATAAAGGATTAATAGTCAAAGTAATATCCCTATTTCTCCCTGTCATAGATACTTTTTCTTAGACCAATTGCTACCAAAAATATCCTTTTGTTCTGGTGGTCAATTTCATAGATTATTCTCAAATCGCCAATTCTCAGTTTATATTTACCTTTAAATTCTGCAGTTAGCGGTACCCCTAAATAAGGATTATCACCCAATTTCGCTACTTTATTTCTAACTCCATCTTGCATCTCCCCATTAAGAAATCTCTTGGTTGCATAAATTTCGTATGTCATACGAATCTCTCATATTCGCC
>CAYRMJ010000089.1:0-4705 GCA_964425415.1 uncultured Thermoplasmata archaeon
CAAACATAGGATTCATAGATGGCTAAACATCAAGGTTGCATAATAAATTTATGCACGCACGAATATCGCTATGGCGTATATTCCGGAGGCTATGAGTCCCGCAATGGCACTGGGCGCAAATCCAATAATCGTGGAGAGAAACAGTCCACCTAATCCACTCGCGAGCGCAATTATGAAAGCCCCCAATATTGTGCCCTCCACACTCCTTAGCATTCTCCGAGATGCAGCTGCAGGAACGATTAAGAGTGCATAAACTAAAATTGCACCCACGCATTTTAAAAGAGATACCACACCGATGGCTATTAGAACGAATAGCAATGTGTTGTAGCGAAACACATGAAGTCCCATGGCCTCAGCGCTTTCAGGGTCAAATATGGAAAACAGCATCTTTCTGTAAAACAGAATGAAAATAAGCACGATGGTTGCCACCGATGCCAATAGTATTTGCACATCCGATTCAGAGAGAAGGAGAATGTCCCCTATCAATAAACCCCACGCCACAGTTGCATACTCTCTAAGCATAGCCAAAAACAGAACTGCAAGACTCATTGAGAAGGCAAACATCACCCCTGTGGAGACATCCACATTCTCGTTTTTTCGCACAGCGTAGCCGATGGCCACGGCAAAGAACAGGGAGAATGCAAGAGCAACCAGCATGGGGTCAGCAGGAAACAGAGATAGAGAGAGAAATATGCCGAGTGATGCCCCTGCCAGAGCACCGTGCGCGATTCCTGAAACCAGAAAGGTGGTGCTCCTGAACACAGAAAAACTACCAACGGTTGCAGACACAATTGATATCAGAAAAACTGCAACTATGCCCCTCAGGAACAGCACATCAAACATGCCTGTCACCTCCAACTATGTAGCACTTGTTCTCTGTGTGTATCATGGGAACTCTAACACCATAAAGCTTCTCAAGGTTCTCCTCGTTTAAGGTGTCCATTATTGTGCCGTAAGCCAGCACCCTCCTTCTTATAAGCATTATCTTGTCCGTGCAATCTATGAGCGGATTGACATCGTGTATTACCACCAGCACAGTTTTCTCTCTTTTCAATTTGTGGAGAAGGGATATGAGCTCCATCTTGGTTTTGACATCCGTTGCTGAAAAAGGCTCATCTAAAATAAGAATCTCAGGCTCCGTGACTAAAGTTCTTGCAAAAAGCACGCGCTGCTGCTGGCCCCCGCTAAGCTCTGCAAATCTCCTGTTCCAGAAATTACCCATTCCCACAAACTCCAAGTACTTCTTGGCTCTGCCAACATCCTCTTTTCTTACCATCATCTTATTCGCAATCAACGGCATTAAAACTACATCCTTCACTCTCAGAGGCACTCCTAAATTTATGTTCTCCCTCTGGGGCATGTACCCTATTCTATCCCTCACCTTTGCGGGAGGATTACCAAATATCCTTACCTCCCCATCGTAAGGCAACAGACCCACCACGGCTTTAAGGAATGTTGTTTTACCCGCACCGTTGGGCCCCATTATAACCACGAACGACGGATGCTCTATCTCAACATTCACATCCTCTACCGCAACCTGATCACCGTACTTTACCGTGAGATTCTTCACCTCAATGGCATTCATCTCATACCACTTCCGGAATGGGCCGTCCGTGCGGACACTCGTGCGGATTCCCCAGATATTTGCATATACACTCCACGCTCTCGTCGTCAATTATGCTCTGCATCTCAGTGGCCAGTGCGCACGCACGCTCAATATCCACGCCCGTGCGATAAAGAAGAGTCTCAATTATTCTGTGGTGCCTCATTATGCGCCGGGCCTCCCTGTACCCCGATTCCGTGAGGCAGTAATCTCTATCTCTCTTAATCACGAATCCTTCATCTTCCATCTTCTTTATGAACTCGTAGGCTGTGGGGCGCTTCACCTGCATTCTATCCGCAAGGCTTTTCGGCGTTATCTTCTCTCCATTTTCGCACATGTCGTAGATTCTCATCAAATACGAGTACGCAGCATGAGAGAGCATTGTTAGGTAATACCTAACGGATTATTTAACGTTTCCCACGAAGAGAAAAAGAACGAGTAAAGAGAGGCCAATTCCCAAATATAGAATCTTTGGAGATATGACGTCAACTGCAAAGCCAATCCACATCACGGAAGATAGTTGGGCGATGCTCCCCAAATTTTTCCACAATCCCATAACTTGCGGTAGCATTTCTCTCTCCGTATTCGCCTGTACTGCGGATATAAGAGAAGGTGAAATTATTCCATTTACAAATCCCAAAAGCAAAAATGAGAGCGCAGAAAGAAGAGGTGATGGAGATATGAAAATCAAAAAGAAGAATAGAGAGTAAAAAGGGAGCGTGATTGTGGAAGCACGATACGAATTTTTTATTTTCAGAATTTTGAGATTTTGAATCAATAAAACAATGAACATTCCCAGCGCCGAGGCGCTCATTGCGAGGCCATAGTACTCGTATGTGCTTGAAAATAGATTGAAGTAAGCCACGTTCAGAATTCTCGCCCCGCCCACTAACAGGAGTGTGAAAAATAGAGTTAAGATAGAATACTTCACTTTTTCATTTTTTCTCAGATATTCAATAACAGTCTTCACCTCTGCGGATATCTTTCTTCTGGGAGCGCTGTACAATCCGCTAACTGGAAGAAGGCAAACCAGAATGCCCTCAGTGAAATATGTGAGGGCGTCAATCAAAAACACAAATTGCCATGATATTGCAAGTAAAATGGAGCCAACAATTGGAGCCAGAATACCGTTAATTGCAATGATACTCAACATTAATGTGTTTGCCCACTGTAGCTTATCTCTACCTACAATTTCCACTATAATCGTCTGGGAGGATATGCCCACCAATATGCTCAACACAGAGAGCAGAAAATTCAAAAAGAAGAGGGTGTATATGTTTATTTGAAAAGAGAGAAAGAGCAGGTACAATCCAGCGATGAAAGATGACATAAACCATACCTTCTTAACATTTTTATTACGAAGATATAATCCGAGAGGCACTGAAAGCAATATGCTTGGAACCATGCTGCCTAGCTCAAAGATGGATAGAACAAAACCGGAATGATAGAGCGAATACACGATTAGCGGAACTGCGAAATATGATAGTAGAGAGCCAAAACTTGTGATGAGCTTGGCTGAGAGAAATATCATAAGTTTTCTCTTTCTGAAAAATGAATGATGCATGATGTGTAATATGTGCAATCGTTATAAGGATTATGCGTCAACTTTCATATTTTCCCCCAGAATTTCCTGTTGTGACTAGAGCAAGTTAAATATACTCAGATTTTAGTACACCACCTATGCTGTTCTCAGTTCTGGTAGCTCCTCATGGTGATGAAATAATAAATCCTACCACGGAGGATATGAAAAAGCTCAATTACGCGATGCAAAGAGCATCTAAGAGTTTGAAAGGGGCAGACATATTCATTGTAATCTCCCCGCATAACATTCGCATTGATACACAAATAGGTATCATATTGACAGAGAACCTTCGCGGCTCTTTGAAAGTGGGGAATAAGAGAATAAGAAGAACATACCACTGCGACCGGGATTTGTCGGGCAAAATATATCGCTTTGCAAAGAGCATTAATTTACCGGTGGTTGGAGTTAACTTCGGCGCTTTGGAAGGGCCGCTATCCTGCATGCCACTTGACTGGGGCTCTCTGATTCCTCTTTATTTTTTGCCTAAAAAGCCTTCCGTTTTGATAACCCCAGCGAGAGCGGTTTCCAGAGAGAAACTCATCAAATTTGGCGAGGTTTTAGGTGAAGTATTGGAAAGTGATTCGCGAAAGATTTCACTTGTGGTAAGCGCCGATCATGCACATACCCACAGCAGAGATGGACCCTACGGATACAGCACCTATGCAAAATGCTACGATGAAATTGTTTTAAAATCCTTAAAAGAAGGAAATCTAAGCCCCCTACTTGAAATTTCAGATGCAATGCTTGAAGATGCAAAGCCCGATAGCTACTGGCAATTACTGATGCTCCATGGACTGATGAAAAAAGTTAAATTGCAAATGAAATTTGTAGAATACGCTGTTGCATCTTACTTCGGAATGGCCGTAGCATATTTCACCCGTGGTTGAGCGTGACAGAATCCAAGTACTCTTCCGCTCTTTTGCCCAATATGTCTCTTATTTTTTCATCCCTAATCAAAAAGTACTCGTCCCTAAGAATATCAAAGTACAGCCAGTCCCAGTACTTACCGAAAACATACGCGCCCTTTCTCATTCTGCCACTCCTTTTGAATCCGCAAAACTCAAGAACCTTATGTGCACGAGTATTGTACTCTATGCTATACGCTTCGCATCTATCAAAATTGCTAAAGTAAAAAGCTATCTCAAGAAGAGCAAGAGTTACCTCTTTTCCCAACCCCATGTTCCAATATTTTCGGTCTATGTACGTTCCTATATTTCCGCTGTTCACAGAGGACCATGTGCTCTTTCTTATCACTGCAGTTCCTATAGCCTTTCTCTCATCTCTGAGCTCAATTATGTAATGCATTCGTGATTCATTCTTTCTCTCATTCTCATATTTCTCATCAATATCTGAATAAGGAACTGTGCTGTGAGGCCTTCCGCGAGAGTACAACATGGTCTGAAAATCGTTTTCCCATCTGTGAACATCCCTGAGATCTTCTTTCTCCCACGCGCGGAGTCTGATGCGCCCCAGTTCAATCATGAATCTAAATCTACAGGCTTATATTTAACGATTGCCAC
>CAYRMJ010000090.1:0-2974 GCA_964425415.1 uncultured Thermoplasmata archaeon
AGGCATCCTTTATCTCCACCTTATCATCCTCAATTCTCAGATACACCGGCTTATCGCTTTTTCCCTCCACAATGATCATGTCCCAGCCTGCCATTTTAAGCTCAGCGCCGAAGAATCCGCCAGAGTTCGCCATGGCGATGTACCCCGTTAGCGGGCTCTTTGTTATCACCATGTACCTTCCACCCGTGGGCGCAGTCGTACCCGTGAGAGCTCCTGTGGAGAAAATTAGCTTGTTCTCCTCGCCCAGCGGGTCCGCCTTCGGGTCCATCTCTCTAAGGAGATAGTGTATGCCGAAGCCTCTGGTTCCGAGCCATTTCTTCACAAAATCCTCTCCGAACTCCTCAGTTTTTATCTCTCCCGTGCTCAGGTTCACTCTCAATATCTTACCCCAGTAGCCATACATATTATCACCTCTTGTCAGTGAATCTCATGCTTCGGGAATAAATATAATTTTCCACATGCACGCGTGTGCATATCGATTGCAAAAATAATTAATACCCATACCAGAATAACGGAGCGTGAAATTAAAGGAGCTCCGAGAGAGAAAAGTCATTGATGAAATATGGAACATCTACGGCGAAAAAATGGAGTACGATGATTGCGCAATAATAGATGATGGAAATTCGTATCTCCTCCTAACTACTGATTTCATCGGCGAGGGAACGCATTTTATACCGAGTTCATCCGCAGAGCTCGTTGGAAAGTTTTTTGTGGATGTGAATCTCAGCGATATAGCGGCCATGGGCGGTGTGCCCGAGCATTTCATGGCGGCAATGCAATTTCCTTCATATCTGGATTTTGAGTATGTGGAGCATGTGATACGAGGCATGAAACATGAGCTGGGAAAATTCGGAGTGAAGTATCTGGGAGGAGACCTGAAAGAGTCAAAGATAATCGGATTTTCCGGATTTGCAATTGGACATGTGGAAAAAGAAAAAATACTGAGGCGGAGGGGAGCAAAGATAGGAGATAGAATATTCATAACAGCCCCTCTGGGTGAGAAATTTGCCATTCACTTTCTCTGGAAAAAAGGGCTGGCGGAATTTGACGAAATACTCAAAATAGAACCGAGGATTGAAGAAGGAAGGAAGATTGCAGGGATTGCGAGTTCTGGAATGGACATATCCGACGGGCTGATTTTCTCGCTAATGGAACTGCAGCGTGCGGGAAACGTGGGAATGAGCGTGAGCATTGAGAAAGTGCCCCTGCATCCTCTCGCGGAGGAGGTGATGGAGGATTATTCTGTGGCTGTGGAGAGAATTCTATCATTTGGCGGAGATTACGAGTTGATTTACACCGCCCCTAAAAAAGTGGTGGGTTATGAAATAGGAGAAGTGATAGAGGAGAGAGTAAAATATGGAGGAACGCCGTATGAAAGCTTTGGCAAAGCACTGGACTAAGCTTGATGGAAAGAAGGTTAGATGCGAGCTCTGTCCGCATCGCTGCGTTCTGGACGATGGACAGGTGGGCGTGTGCAGAGTGCGAAAGAATATTCGCGGAAAACTCTATACGCTCATTTACGGCTCGGTATCCTCCATGGCCGTGGACCCCATTGAGAAGAAGCCGCTGTTTCACTTCAAACCCGCATCCCGTATTTTTTCAATTTCCACCGTGGGGTGCAATATGCGATGCAAACACTGCCAGAACTGGGAGATAAGTCAAACCTCACCATCTGATTTTCCCCTTCGGGAGTTCAGCCCGGAGGAGATTGTGGATATTGCGCAGGAGCAGGGCAGCGAGGGCATAGCGTTCACGTACAACGAGCCCACCATCTGGCACGAATTCACCTTGGATGTGGCAAAAATAGCAAAAAAGAGAGGCATGTACACAGTCTACGTCACCAACGGATTCATCAATCAGGACCCTCTTAAGGAACTTCTGGAGTATGTGGATGCGTTCAACATAGATGTGAAGGCATTCAGCGAGGATTTCTACCTTCGCATTGCGGGTGGAAAGCTCAAGCCGGTGCTGGAAACGGTGAAAACGGTGCATGCGGCGGGAAGGCATGTGGAGCTCACGTACCTAATCATTCCGAAGCTCAACGATTCAGAGGAGGAAATAAGAGCATTTGCGAGATGGGTGAGATCCGTATCTCCGTATATTCCAGTGCACTTCTCCCGGTTTTTCCCTATGTACAAACTCACGGACAGAAAAGCCACGCCGGTGAGCACGGTGCATCGTGCCTACGAAATAGGAAAGAATGAAGGCCTTAATTACGTGTACATTGGCAACACATGGGAGCCTGAGTACGAGAGCACATACTGCCCAAATTGCGGAGCTCTGCTCATAGAGAGAGTGTATTACCACACTCGCGTTCTTGGCCTAACTCCAGATGGAAAATGCAAAAAATGCGGAAAGAAAATCAACGTGGTTCTGTGAATTATCTCAAAAATATATGTTTTCTAAGCGTTTTGTCGTATTTTGAAATCTCCTCCTTCGCTTCTTCCTTAGTTCTCACGTACTGAAACACCTGTGAATCCATCAAATCGGAGAGCGCCACTATCTCCGCCTCGGGAATCGCAGGATCTTTCGCAGAGCCCCAGCCGTTCTCCAGCGGGCCATGATGACTGAGAATAATGTGAATGAGTTTCTTTCTCATAAGCTCCGGAAAATTTTTCATATCTTTTATTTTCTCATCAACAATCTCCGCACTGAGAAACACGTGTCCTATGAGCCGTGAATCATCGGTCAGGTCAATTGTGCCCCGAATTTCGTATTCTCTTATCTTACCTATGTCGTGTAGTAGCGCCCCTGCGAGAACCAGATCTCTGTTCACAGTTGGATACAGTTCTGCAACCCGAGTTGCTATTCTCGCAACGTTGAGGGTGTGATGCAGAAGCCCATGGATGTATGGAGAGTGAATGCGCTTTGACGCTGGAGCCTCTGAGAAAGAGAGCCAGAACTCATCATCGCCGAAAATTGAGTTCAGCAATTCTCTCAGGTTCTCATCCTTCACCCCATCTATCATGCTCCA
>CAYRMJ010000090.1:3074-4601 GCA_964425415.1 uncultured Thermoplasmata archaeon
GAATAAAAAATTAACGTTGCTCATCCGTATTTTTCCATCAATCTGTCCAGCTCTTCCTCGGTCCATGCTCTCCATTCCACGGGAACAATCTTCGTCTCTCCATCTTTCTCAATTTGGAGAATATCCCCTATGGAATTTTCCTTCATATCTCCAATCATTTCAGCAATGTAGCTCTTCATAAGCGTTAGGCTCGTTCCATTTCTCTGAATAATAACAAGCACCTCTGAGTGTAAGGCCATGGATTCCAACGCAATCTTTATTAACTCCTCTCTCGTTCTTATCTTGAATGGCACATCAAACATGTATGTCATGTTTTTGAAAGGAGAGAGTACTACGAGCATGTCCCGAGGAACTTTGAATATCTCTCTCATAAGCACTTCATTGAAGGACATTATTACCCACTTCTCTTCGTACACTAAAAAACCATCCTCGTTCCTGTTTATGTTTCTCTCCATGAATTCAATCATTCTCTCCCTGCTTATGTTCCTGCAATGGTGATGGAAAACATGAACTAAGCTCCGTGTCATGAGATTTCCATCGCTTATTACTAATCCGTTGAAGTTTAACCCGTATGATTGTCTTAGATGGTTCTTCGTTCCGCACACAATCTCATAGGAATCTTTCCATGCAATTGCAACCTCGTACATCCCATTCAAGCACTCTTTTGCGAGGGCAATCATCTCATCATCGCTCAACCGCTTCACGCTGCTCAAACTGCGGAAAAGGGTGAAATCTTCCTTCTGCACCAGCATTCCCTGACTGGGAAAGTTCAATTCTTGCATGAATGAATAATCACCCACCGTTATGGTGTATTTGCCCCACTGAATACTCCGATGATACGGTTCCTCTGCTCTCACATGGCCGCCTCTATATATCGTTTCTTTTTTTCTTGAAGTTTTTCCCGTATCGGGTTCTTCGTTCATCCAGCGCCATATCTTCTTCTCGGTGTTGATGATGGCCTTTGTCATCTTGTATGCTATCCAGAAAAATATTGCAAGCCCGACCACGATGTATGCCCCAAAGCATAGGTCCTCAATCCATGACATTCCTATCGGTATTTGATGAGCGGAAGAGTATAAATAAGTTTTACCGAAGCTTTGCTTTCTCCTCCTCAACAATTACGAAAGAAGCATAGCGATTATTCCTGCTGAGAAAAACTGTGGTATTACAAAGCCTTATAGAGTTGCAACTTACCTTCAGAGAAACAACAAGTTTTAAATTTGATATGCTGTATTGAATTGATGATGATAACTGTAAAGTTCTTTGCAACGCTCCGTGAAATAACTGGAAAGCGTGAGGTAAAGGTGGAAAAAGTTAATACTGTTGCAGAACTTCTGGATGTGCTTTATCACCAATATGGAGAGCGTTTCAAGAAGGAGCTTGAGGGGAGAAGCATGATACTTGTTAATGGAAAGAACATTCTGGATTTAAAAGAGCTAAATACTCCTGTGAATGATGGAGATGTTATTTCTATATTTCCCCCTGCGGGAGGTGGGTGAATGAAAGAGCATGTTTTCCATCTTGACT
>CAYRMJ010000091.1:0-4289 GCA_964425415.1 uncultured Thermoplasmata archaeon
CGCCGCTCAGCAGAGATCCGCAGGTCCCCGGTTCGAATCCGGGAGCCGGGACTTTCACATAGGTTTTAATTTGTGATTACATTTCAGTAAGTATGGGCTATGTTCACATATATACCGGAAATGGAAAAGGAAAGACTACTGCAGCTTTTGGGCTTGCAATGAGAGCAATTGGAAGAGGTAAACGTGTATGCATAATACAGTTTATGAAGCCAGATAAAGGGTACGGAGAGCAGATCTCTGCAAGAAAACTGGGAATTGAACTTTACGCTTATGGAACGGATAGATTTGTAAACAAAAATAATCCAAGTGGTGAAGACATAAACAGAGCAAATAAAGCTTTTGAGCATGGGTGCTCTGCTATTAAGAGTGGGATGTATGACATGGTAATACTGGATGAAATAAATGTGTCAATTGATTACAATCTTTTGTCTTTAGAGGATGTGTTGAGATGCATGGATGACATACCTGATAGGACAGAGGTTATATTGACAGGCAGATATGCAAAGGGTGAACTAATAAATCGTGCAGACTTAGTCACGGAGATGAAAGAGGTAAAGCATTATTTTAGAGAAGGTATTATGGCAAGAGAAGGAATAGAGTATTGAGGTGATGTAAATGAAGGACGTACTCCAAGAATTAGTCAATAAGTTTAACAAAAGTGAAAGTAAGAAAAAGGAGAAAATAAAAGATATTGAGCGCACGGTAGTAATAAAATTTGAAGACGATGGAACATATCACACGCACTTAAAAAACAGTACTCTTAGTGATGTTGAAGAGGGAGATGTGGAAGGGGAGATAATTATCACAACCACAACAGAGACATTCAGAAAGATTTTAAATGGACAGGAAGACGCTTTAACTGCATATTTGACGAAAAAAATCAAAGTTAAAGCGAAGCTCATGGACAAGCTTCTTTTAAATGACCTTTTGGGTTAATTTTTGTAACTTTTTTGTGTTACAAAAGTTTTGTAGTCCATGTACTACTTTTTGCTAAAGCTTATGCAAAATGGCATAAAAACAGCGTTTGCTGTATGTGTATTATCCGACAAGTTATGACGATTTTTGTAACTGACAGAAAGTTATATATACGTCTTTGTGTATATCTGTCATGTGAACAGGTGTGGGCCATGGATGATACCAGAATATCTCTGAGGGTAACCGACATGGAACTGGAGGAAATTGACGATTTCCTAGCAAGACATCCGGAGTTCCAAAACCGCTCACAGTTAATAAGAACAGCGTTGATGGAGTACATGAAGTTAGTTGAAAGAGGTATGTACAGGGACACAGGTATAAAAATTGAGATGAAGGACCGTCTTACCACAATGTTGGAGGAATATGTGGATTATCGGTACTTCCACAGTCTGGAGGAATTGGTGAACTTTGTATGGAAGACAATAGTGAGAGAGGGGGTCCTTGCGGATATTCTCAAGGGATACGTGAAATCCCTCTCAGGAGTAAGACTTGAAGAGGAGCCTGCACCTGACGAATACAGACGAAGAAGATAACGTTCAAAATATAAGGTATGCCAGAAGGTGATGGGAATGAATGAAAATATGAAAAATAGAATAAAAAAAGTAGTGATGGCGGAGTTTGGAATCGCACCTAGGGTGAAGGTGCTGACTTTCGGTGGCGCAGCAGGAAGGATTGGTGAGTACATAGCCAAAAAAGATATTGCGGGAGTGAAAGTAATTGCAGTGAACGTTGATCGGAAAGTTGAGGCTCTTTCTGTGGACAGAAGAATGAGAATTGGAAAGGAGATACTTGGAGTGCACTCCGATACAAACGGAGAAGTGAATGTTGCAAGATACATGGTAGATAGAACAAAGAGTTGGATTATTGAAGAGGTGAGAGATGCGGATGCAGTTGTGCTAATTGCCGCATTAGGCGGGGGTATGGGCACCGGTGGGCTTATTGAAACTATGAGGATTCTAAAATCAAAGATCACAAAGCCGTTGCTGGCAATCGCTGTTTTGCCATTTTCGGTGGAGAGAGAGAGACGCAGGAGAGCTGAAGAGGCATTGGAAATCATGGAAAAGGAGGATCTTGGAACTTTTGTAACATTTGATAGTGACCTGCTTCTAAAGAAGCCTACAACAACTCTTGCTGCAGGATACGAAAGCATGTATCGGGACATTTTCAAAATGGTTGAGCGCATTGCGAAAGTTACGGTAAGTACAATTGAAAGAAAATTTGAAGAATTGTATCTTGAAGAATTTGACAGTATTGTTGAAAAGAAATATGCAGCACTCAAAGAGGAAAATATGATTCTATGAACTAAATCCTTATCCCTTTTTGATTCTGATAATTCCCTGATCTTTTATCGTATCCTTTCTCGGAGGGATTTTTTAATTTTAAAAATACAATTTGTACAAATCTGTCACCTATTTCAAGAGTGATTCTATCAGTTGCAAACGCACCAAGAGTTAGTGTTCCATTAAATCCAGCATCTACCATGCCAAACGAAGCTATAATGCCACGTCTAGCCCATCTGCTTTTAATCCATAATTGAGCTGCATATTTATTTGAAAGTTTTATTGTTTCCATAGTTCCAACAAGAAATCTGGTTAGAGCAGTAATTTCAACTTTTCCTGATTTGATATGCGTGTTAACTGATGGAATAAATACTTCTCCTATACTTAAATCGTATCCATTTGGAGTCAAATGTTTCTCATCAAAACCTGAAATTTTAATATCTCCGTTATCCAAAGCACGAATAATATCTGAGTCAGAGAGCATAGCGCCGGGGGGGAGATTTGAACTCCCGAGTCCTTGCGGACAGTGGATCTCGAATCCACCGCCTTGCCGGGCTAGGCTACCCCGGCCTCTGTTGATGTATGCCATTACATTATTTAGAATTTTCTTGTTTATCATGAGTAAATTTAAACAAGAACAGGAGTACACCAACAAAGGATATTAAAAATGCAGAAATCATAAGATCAAAGTAAGAGTTTGTGACATACATAATTGCTCCGCCCATAAATGGCCCAATAGCAGCGCTTATCCCAATAACTGAATTAAGAAGGCCAGTTGCAGTGGCCTTTTCTTTGTTGTGTTCAGTTAAATATTTCAATGTGCCCACATATAAAAATGACCAAGAGAACGCAAGAAGTATTTGAACGGGAATTAGGAGCCATATATTATATACAAATGCATAACTCAAAAATGTTATTGATGAAAATATAAGGCCCAACAGCACAAGGACTTTGGGTTTTCCCATGTCAGTATAAAAATACATCACAAAGAACTGAGTTGTTGAATTAATACCCATAGTGGCTGCTTGCCAAAAGTAATTGCCTCCAATTTTACTTACAAAAAGCACCCAAAATGTCCAGATCATTGTTGCTGAAGAGTGTCTCAAAAAATATGAAATATAGAGAACTCCATTCTTCTTGAATATGCGGATTGGAAAAAAAGGGACGTGGTTTATTCTCACATCACTATCTTTTATTTTGATAGACACAATAAATGCTACTCCAAAGAAGAACGATGATGCAAGGAGAGTATAACGTAAGCTCATTATCATGGCTATTATTCCTGCAATATACGAACCAATAGCCCACCCTATTGCGCCCCAAGATGATAACTTTCCCATTTTCATCCCAAAATCATGAGCAATGGAGATCACCGCCGCCGGAAAGATTCCCACAGAAAGTCCTGCGATTACCCTAAAAAGTAAGAGCGTGTAATAATCTCTATAAAAAAATTGAGAAAAAAACGAGATGGTGGACACTGCAAGTCCTACCAAAATGAATAATTTTCTACCATGTACGTCCGCCATTCTTCCAAAAATCATGGAGGATATAAAGTAGGATATGTTGTACGCTCCAACTATTAGGGCGATCTCAATCCATGATGCACCCAAATCTTTTGCAATTCTCGGTATGTAGGTTATGGACATCATTATTGCAGTGTATGAGAGAACCTGTATGCTGTATATCTTCCACTTCACCCATTAGCAATGGCAGAAATGTATATAATTGCTTCTACGTGCAATTGCAAGAGCGTTAATTTAATATGCGTGCTTAATATCTCCAGTTATAAGCGGGTGTAGTCTAGTGGTAGGACGGGGGCTTCCCAAGCCTCTAACCCGGGTTCGAACCCCGGCACCCGCATATTTATAAACCTTTTAAAACTAAAATTAAAGATTTTTAATAAGTGGGCCCGCCCGGATTTGAACCGGGGACCTCCACCGTGTCAAGGTGACGTCATAACCAACTAGACCACGGGCCCCCTGCGAACAAAGGGAAATTGCACACATATTTTTAATTCTTTCGCTTTCATGTTAG
>CAYRMJ010000092.1:0-4202 GCA_964425415.1 uncultured Thermoplasmata archaeon
AGTTGGATAGGTATCCGCTGTAGACATAACCAGCAAGCCCACCAGTTGCGATCCACGGCACGTTCCACCAGAATGTGTAAGTGCTGTGATGCTCTGCATTGTATCCATATAATCCTGTAGAGGATACAAGACTGAATCCTGGAACCCATGGATAGTAGTAATTGTTGTTCAGTACCATCCATAGATAATGCCATCCTGTGGACTCATAATAGTTGGACATTGTTGTACCCTCATATGTGAGAAATAGTCCTATAGCTAACAACGCCGCTCCTAATGCTATACTCACTGGATGAGGTATATCTAAACAACCTAATCCAAAACCTATTATTGCATCTGCAATTCCACCCCATGTAACGGCATTCTCCCACTGATCATAGAAATCTTGTGCTACTTTTCCGTGCATATATGTTTCTATCTTATCATCCTCTCCATATGTAATCGTCCACCACGCAATGTTAACTTTGTAATATGTAATTGTCACTCTGACTTTTTCATAATCCTGCGATGAAAGTATCACCACGCCACTGTATTTCTCAATCTTCACATTTCTATGTGTCTCTTCTTCTATAGATGTTAGCATTCTCAGGTAGCTTCTTTCATTTGGATTTTCTTTCAGAAACTCAGCAAAAAGGCCTTTTATATTCTTTTCACTTAAGGCAGGCAATCTATTTGCATTCTTTTTGTACCAACTCATAAAATCTGCATTTATTTTATTTTGTACTTTCTCCACAGTATCTAGTTTTTCTGGAGATTTTGCGTTCACCGTACCACTGAACCCTGTGCCAAGGAGCAGCACTACCGCCATTACTACTCCAACTACCAATATTCCTCTCATTCTCATCCTTTTTCCTCCTGCCCCTTAAGGGCATAAAGGGTAATTACAAATATATATATAACTCTTACGATTTTGCATGTAAATGCAATTTATGCTCTAAAGAATAATTATGATTACTTACTTTTGAGAGAGCCAAAATCTGGACGTCCAGCCACTGAAAACTCACTTTCTTATGACCAGCCGCACGATGTCCTCGTCTTCAACCTCATGGTCCAATCCCACATGTTGCCCGGGGTACTTTGCACTCTTACCCCAGACCATGGCGTAGCGGAACTTCTTGGCAAAATCTCTATGAATGGAGTTGCAAACATCCTCAATGGTATCCCCCCTTCTCAGAATCAAAGGTGCATCGTAATCAATCTTCCCGCTCTGCGGCTTGAGGTAGACGCGAATCAGCCCTATTCTCTCAAATATTCTGCCTTTCAGCTCTTCAAGACCATCCCCGTTCATTGCGGATATGAAAATGGGGTCCCATTGCCTGAACTCCTCGCGGATTGCTTCCTTCGTGTTTTCATCCACCAAATCAATCTTGTTTATGACTAGAACCGCAGGAACATACACTCTATTCCCCGCCAGAAAGTCCAGAAAATCCTCAGCAGTTATATCCTCCTTGATGAGTATCTCTGCATTTCTGTACCCAAACTCCCACGCCATGGATTTCAATACCTCTTCGCTCACTGAGAGCGGCACGGTGGACGCTATATTTATCCCGCCCTTCTCCGTCCGTTTCAGCGATATCTTCGGCCTCTTGCGATTCACCCTTATCCCGAACTCGTGCAGTTCTTTCAGAATGGTATCAAGGTCAAGATTGAAAACATCAAGCGTTATTAAGAGGAGATCAGAATCTCGCGCAATGCTGAGAATCTCGCGCCCGTTACCACGGCCCCGTGATGCACCTTCTATCAATCCGGGCATGTCCAAAATCTGTATCTCGGCGCCCCTGTACTTCAGTATCCCGGGAAGAACGTCCAGAGTGGTGAATGCGTAATCACCCACTTCGCTCTTCGCATTGGTTAAGCGATTGAAGAGCATGCTCTTTCCCACGCTCGGTGGCCCGATGAGCGAGACCCGAGCATCGCCCTGCTTCTTGACTCCCGCTCTGGATACCCTCTTCTTCTCCCTGCGCTTCTGTTCTTCCAGCTGCTTTCGCAGGAAGGTGAGGCGCGCTTTGAGTTTGAGAATGTGCTTCTCAGTGGACTTGTTGTACTTCGTTATTTTCAGCTCGTCTTCAATCTCCTTTATCCGCTTCTCTATATCCACCGTGCTGGGATTTGAAAGTCACTTAAAATATTTTCTCACCGTGCTGGTTAAAAAAGAAAAAATCAGTGGCGTCTTCTGATGAGAAGCACCACCGCGGGCACGAATATGGCCAGGAAGAAGAGAGAATTGAACTCGGGCACTGACTGTGTGACAGCGTAGACGTACACGTTGCTGGATGTGGTTATGAGTATTTCATTTGTTTTTCCATCGTGGTTGTAGTCAAACTGATTCCATGATATCGTCGTGGGATATACGATGTATGCGAACACATCCGCATCCATATTATCGTTGAGCACCTCACCGCTCCACAACAGACTTCCATCCTTGCCGGAGAGAATTCTTATGTACGTATCCACCGCTGAATTGCTATGATATACCAATATCACGACAACATCGCTGTACCCATCGCCATCAATGTCTCCAGCCATCGCCGTGGATGTGCTCCAATTCTTGAAATCTACGCTGTTTGCTGCTAAAACCTTTGATGTCCAGATAGGTTTTCCATCTTTCATTGAAAATGCAGAAACGTTAACGTAAAGCGAGGTGCCATCGTTGTGATATCCCTCGATTGTTATAGAATCCTGCACACCATCGTTGTTCACGTCAGAAATCTCCTTTATCACACCAGTACCCGGAAATCCGCCCACAAGATGCTTTGTGTAGCTACTCCAAAGCACGGCGCCATTGGTGGGATTCACAGCGGTTACATTTGCATTTTTCACATCAACGCCGTTGTCATTTGTATCGTTCAGTCCTTCCACGTAAATTTCCCACACTCCATCGCCATTTATGTCTGAGGTGGAGAGGAGAGCCACATAGCGATAACTCTGATTCACCAGAGTCATGGTCCAGAGAGAGTTGTTGTGCGCGATGTCCCAGCATATGAGCCTCGTATTGTTCTCCACAAAGAACACCTCGCCATTTCTATCTCCGTTCACGTCCACGCTCTGCACCATTCTGTGAAATCTTCCCACTTTAACGTCGGTGGCCATTGCAAACATGCTTACATTCTTATTTGTTGTTTCGTAATATCCGAGTAGCGTTCCAGTGGCATCAATTAAATTGTACCTTATCCACGAAGAATTGAAGGTGGCAAACATTATGTCGGTTCTGTTATCCTTATTGTAATCATAGAAATAACTGCCCACCCCCCTAACGGATGTGAGCATGGCTATTGGATCAAATATCACAGTGGAGCCGCTCACATTGATATTCCACATCACGTTTCCGTTTGTGAGGTTCAGAGCGTAAAGGGATACATTTTCCGTGTTGGTTATGTTTGCAAACAGTATGTCCTCGTGGTCATTGTGGAATCCAACGCCGTTCAGACCAACCATGTCCACTCCAAATGGATAAGAAATTGAAGAGCCACCACTCTTCTCAGTTCTCTCCCATACAGTATCCAAGGTTTTGTTCAGCACTATTATCTGTAATTCATCAACGGTATAACCATATTTGGTTCCAGAATATACACCAAAATACACAAGGTATGGCTCTCCATTCACCAATTCAGGATGAAACACCCAACTATAAGACTCAACAGAAACTGTTTGTCCAAGAATGTATATATTTGCAGGGATATCAATTTCCCTATACGTTACGTTCTGTAGGGAGGGGTAACCAAGTTTGTAAATGGAAATTACTCTGTTGTTGCTGTGGTTTCCAAATATGACATAGTTCTGCTCCATCACCGGCGTGCCCGTGGAATCCGTCTGCATAATTCCCCACATGGTTGCATCCATGCCAACATTATCACCTGCTTCCGAGTAGCCCGCGTCGGAGAATGTGGTCTCGTTCAGCGTTGCACTACTCACTCCATCCAGAAGGGCGAGTGTGAGGGTGTGCTTTGAGTAATTTGCCATCTCCACTATCATATCCGCGTACCCGTCGTTGTTTGCATCCATGGAAGATGTCACCGATTTGATTATCCCCGCATTCTTATTCATTTCCACGGACCACACCATCTCCGGGGAAAAGGAGGTGCTCATTGCGCTTACCATTCCCGCCATAAGTGCCATCGCCATCAACATAATCACTCCCAATGCCCATATTTTCATAGCATCACCCATTTTCAAAAATATAAGTGAATATAAAAATTTTGCTCTGA
>CAYRMJ010000093.1:0-4183 GCA_964425415.1 uncultured Thermoplasmata archaeon
CTTAGAAATGTAAAATTTAAATAAAATGGATGCATTTATTAAATCGGGAGTAACATGGAAATAAAGAGAAAAGTTGTACTTCTGGGCGATGCAGCGGTTGGCAAGACTTCATTAGTGCGCAGGTTTGTGTATGATGTTTTTGAGGACAAATACATAATGACCATCGGCACTAAAGTTAGCAAGAAGGTAATAGAGATGAATTGGGAGGGACTAAACATCACCCTGAGTCTCATGGTCTGGGATGTGTTAGGTCAGCAGGGCTTTACTCAGGTTCAGGAAACTGCATTTCGCGGTGCTGATGGAGCACTACTTGTTTGTGATCTTACACGGAAAGACACGCTTCATAGCATTGCTCACTACTGGCTGCCGGTGCTTGAGCGCGTTGCCGGGGTGCCAGCAATACTTTTAGCAAACAAAAGCGATTTGGATAACTGGGCAATGTCAGAGGATGAAATCAGGCAATTTTCAGAGAATATTGGTGTTCCATACCTTTTAACCAGTGCCAAAACAGGTAAGAATGTGGAGTTAGCGTTTAGTAAACTTGCAGAGATGACTTTCATCTTTTATCCTGTTATTGTAGAAAGCGCAGAAGAAAAAAATCCTGAAACTTTAAAGGATGCTCTGGACTACATTATGAATGACTTTGCGGGATCTTACGGAGAGTACGATGATGGAATGGCAGTGCTAACCGCAAATATGAAATTAGTTGGCATTGACATTGAAAATCCAAAGGCTCAGCAGTTGATATCTTTAATAGACAGGTTATACTCCATTGAAAAGGATTATCTTGGTGTGGAGAAAGCCCAGATAAACAAAATACGGCGTCTCGGAATTTTAAAAAGAGTGAGGTGGTCTTGATGAAGGATGAACTAAATAAGAATGAAGTGGTGAATAAAATAAAAAGAACATTGGAGCTGTTTCAAGCTAAAAATCCTTGCGGCGGGGGAAAGATTACTCTCATTGACCGAAGATATGTGATGCTCTCAACGGATTACTTCCCATTTGACATAACCCGTGATTTGGAAGAGCTATTCAATGCTGCTGGAGATACCTTGCTTTACAAAGGTGGTGAGAGAATAGGAAAGGACCTTTATGCACATTATTTACCCATGGCCAGAACTTATGGCGTTGATATCTGGGATATTATATCAGCGGTGGGCTGGTTCTTTGGATGGGGCACTGGTACAGTCATTGAGAGTGGTGAAAATGATGGAAGATATAGAGTTCGTGTTTATGATTCCTTTGAGGCAGACAGTTTTCTTAAAAGAGCAGGAAATACAGAAAAGCCAGTCTGCCATTTCATGCGCGGGGTGCTGAATGGTATAGTGGAAAGCATTGAAGGAAGAAAGTACAGTTCAAAGGAAGATAAGTGTCTTGCTAAAGGAGATGGCTTCTGCGAATTTGTTTTTGAGCCTTTCAAGTGATATACTCTTTTAACTCTGGATATTTTTTTAATAACATTTCTTTGGGTAAGCGATTATCTCTTATTGCAGATGCGGCTTTTCTATCATTCATACCCGGTATAACTTTCAAAATGCTGTACTTCATATCCTTAATCTCAAGAGGATACTCAATGCCAGTAATGCTTCTTTGACCATGTCCTATAACCTTTATATCAACGAACCTTCTGATCTCTGTTGAATATGGGAGTACAACAACTATGGGGTAAGACCCAATCTGGCGCCCATAGGTGTATTTGCCCTTTTTCACTTCTAAAAACACATTCCTTATGACAGTTCTCTTTGGAACCACTCTTTGCAGCATATATGAATCAATATTGTTTCTAACTAACTCTCTGAACTTCCAACATTCATGGTGATATTTAAGCTTGAAATTATTTCTTGTGGATGCAGCTTGCCTTATATTTATTCTCCTCAACAGGTACCCCGTTTCTTTAACTTTTTCTAAAAATTTATAGTTCAATACATAAGTTTCCTTTCTCTCACCCCATAGTCCGCAGATAAAGTTCAATCCCGGAAGTAGCCTTGGCATTCCATTGTCACCTCTATCTCCGCCTATTTCATTTACCAATCTTATTGCCTCCATAACCTCTTCAGGCTTTGCATTTAAGTTGTTTTTTAAGATAACTTGCGGATCCGCTGATTCCATGCCAAAAGATAATACATTTCCAGATGTTGTGTATTTTGCAATAATCTCGGTCACCTGTTCACTCTCCTTTGGATAATTTGCGATTACTGCGGGGTTTGCGTTGTCCACATGAAGAACGGAAGGATGCAAACTCCAAGCCATTTTAAAAAGTTTACTTATTGCTCCAACATTTGGTTGCACAACATCTTTATCACCAACACCGTATGCTTTGTAAGAGTATATGCAAGTTTGACCTCCAATCCTGAAATTTTGAACGCCTATTTCTTTTAAAATCCTCATTTCTTTTATTATGTCTTCAACCTCCCTGAAAATTGGCTTACCGTACAGTGGTTCAATACAAAAGGAACAGCCACCTCCAATATACCTCGGACAGCCCCTAAATGTTTCAATTTCTACTATAATTGAATCTGGAAAATCGGGGTGATTCTTAACAATGGGTGCACCTTGAATTAACCATCTGTTCCACTCATCCAAAGTATGAAACCTGTGTTCTGAGAAGTTATCAGTAAGCACATCGTACAAAAGAGCATCTACATCCTTTCTAGCATAGTAATCAAATCCATCTTTAATTAATCTGAATCTGGCTAACCCACCCCCTAAAATTTTTAAACCTTTAAAGGACTTAGCAATTTCCAAAATCTCTCTTTTGGAGGCAGGATAGGTGCGCAGATACTTTCCCGGAACAACTGCACCACCTATGACCACAAGCACATCTCCAGTTATTTTCTCTCCTGAACGCCATTGATCAATGGTTGTGTACCTGCAATTGACATTCAATTCTTTACAGACACCAGCAACCTCTCTTATGTAAGGGGATATATATGGAGGCACCCCAAGAATGGACGGCTCGTCCACGTATCCATCAAGTATTGTGATTAGCATTTTGACATCAGCATTTTTGCTTTTTGTGTCACACGAAATTCTCCTATCTCTCCGCTTATCTTTATCGCTCTTTCAAGGTGAAATCTGGCAGCTTCTTTCATGTTTCCTTTGCATAGCACTCGCCCCATGGACATTTCGCATTCTGAGAGCAACACTAAATTTTTGATATCCTCAAGAACTCGGTGTGCATCATTGTAAACGCGCATTGCCTCTTTATAATCTCCTTTTGCTTCGTAAACGTACCCTAAATACAGAGTTGCTTCGCCAATGGCACTCCTATCGCCAATTTTGTGAGCGAGCGCAACTGCCTTTTTTGCTGCATTTAGCGCATCCTCATACTTTTTCAAATCTGCAAGAACCAGTGCATAGGTGCCCAGACATGCGGAGGCAGTTCCGTCATCCTTGTGCTTCTCATAAAGTTCAACACTCTCTCGTAAATATTTTTCAGACTGCTCCAACTCTCCCCGCTCTCTTTCTATGTAGCCCATATTTAGAAGTGCTATTGCCATGGTGCGATATTCATACTCTTTTTTTGAGTATTCGTAAGACTCTTTGTAATTTCTAAGTGCCTTCTCCAGCTCATTTCTTATCCTGTACACCTCTCCAAGATTGTTGTACGCTATGGATATGAGATGATTATCCCCCATATTTTTTGCAATGTTTAGACACTTTTTCCAATATTCTCCAGCAACTCCTATTTTGCCTCTATCAAATAAATATATAGCCACAACATTGTAAAAATTGAACTGTGTTTCAAGCTCGGCATCTTCCGCATACCGAAGACCCAACTTGAAGTACCTTTGGACTGCATCATGATTTCCTACGGATGAGTAAACATCAATTGCACCCTCATACACCTTAGCAAGAATATCCGCATCTTCTTTATTTTTTGCAAGAGCTATCGCTTCAGTTATCGTGTTTTGAGCTTTGTAAACCTCTCCCACACGCAGATACAATTTAGAAAGGTGATAGAGCACTTTTGCCTTGCCAAGCTCATCATCAATGTTATTCAAATGTGAAGTATAAATTTCTATTGCCTCTTTGTATCTCCCCTCATTTTGAGCTTTCCGAGCTTCATCTATGAGTTTTTCAATGTCCATGACTCTTCATAAATTAACCTTTATTTAACCTTTTGGTGTATTACAGCTCTTGTAGAGTACGGAAATTATTTCGCATAAGGATTAAGAACGAG
>CAYRMJ010000094.1:0-4055 GCA_964425415.1 uncultured Thermoplasmata archaeon
ATCATCGCAACGCCGCCGCCCTTCATTATGGTCTTCAAATCGTTGAAGTCCAGATTGACCAGTCCCGGCTTGGTTATCATCTCAGTCAGACCCTTTATCGCTCTCATTAAAACTTCATCTGCGAATTTGAAGGCTTGAGTGAGTGGCAGTCTGGGCACAAGTTCCAAAAGCTTGTCGTTGGGTATGGTAATGACCGTATCCGCAATTTCTCTGAGCTTTTCCAAGCCCCACATGGCGTTTTCCCATCTTGCTCGCCCTTCCGCTTTGAAGGGTAATGTGCATATTGCAACGGTGAGCGCTCCAAGCTCCTTTGCAATCTGAGCCACCACATGCGCGCTTCCGGTTCCTGTGCCGCCCCCCAGTCCGCAGGTTATGAACACCATGTCCGCACCTTGAAGAACCTCTCTTATTTTGTCCTCTGCTTCCCTCGCCGCTTCAGCACCTATCTGCGGCAACGCACCCGCTCCGAGACCTCTTGTTAGTCTCTTTCCCAGCAGTATCTTTCTCTGAGCTTTTATGGTTAGCAGATGCTGTGCGTCAGTGTTTGCGGCTATGAGCTGAACTGCACCGTATATGCCCTCTTCCATTATGCGGTTTATCGTGTTGCTGCCTCCGCCCCCACAACCAACAATCTTTATATTGGTGCGCAGACTCTTTAACAAACTCTCCAGTTCTTTGTCATCTTCGGTCATCTCTTTTGGTATTTTCTCAGGAGTTGCCACCGCACGAGATTCCGCGTCAGCCAGAACCTCTTTAATCAGAGATTTCATCATCATCACCTTTGTTCAGTATGCAATTCACCGTATAAAAACTTTTATGCAGGACGGCTATACAACATCATGAATTCCTTCCTATTGCATCTCAAAATTCCAAAGCACGCAGGAAAGGTTATTGAGAGTATTAAATCTGAGATTTTGAAAATATGCATTGCTGATAATGAGGATTGTGTGGTGGATTGGGTTACGGGAAGACTCGTGCTATTTTCCTCCGATGAAATATGTGAAAAGGTTAAAAAAATAAAAGGTGTGATTGAATGTCATCGGGTTGAAATATTTGAAAGAGAGGAAGAGTTAATTAAAAAAGCATCTGAGATTGTCCGCAATTGCACTTCGTTTGCTGTGCGTTCAAATCATCTTCATGTGGCTCAGAGAATCGGAGGAGAAATACAAGAAATGACGAATGTGGCTGTGAATCTTGATGCTCCGGAATGCGAGATTTTTGTAGAGTACAGAAGTGATTATTATTTTCTGAGAATTGATTGAGACGGTGCCGGGCACACCGGGGTCGGTGCCCACGCTCCGGCCCAAGGACCCACACCGCACATCCATCCCGCAACCCTCCGAGCGCCCGCAGTCCACGGTACCGCTGCTCCCTTCCGGGCCTGGCGGGGTTCCCGTGGCAAAGCACCGGAGAGCTTTCCTCCGAAAGCCCCCGATGCACCTGTAGCCCCGGAGGACAGGATTTCATCAGCGCGGATGTGGCTTGAAAGCCGAAACTGGATACACCTTCCCCGGCTGTCGCCCCCGCGTATAGGCGATTTCGGGTACAGGGGACGCCTAACCCCCCGGCCCAGCCCGACACCAGCTTTGATTATTGGAAACGGGTATTTAAGGTTTTCAAATTTTGCATATCCTCGGCTTTAGCTTCTGGCATCTCACTAAAAAGGTAAAAATAAACAAGTTTGGATGAGAAATCCAAGAAGAACCGCTCTTTAACTTTTCTTTTTGAGTTTATGGTTTTGAATGGAAATCCGTATTTCACATCCATCAAAATAAGAGGCTCTGGCGGTGCCAAACCGAAGTTGTTTGGTTTTTCAAAAATATCATCATCAAATTTCACACCTTCTGCACATTTGATTATTGCAGCCACTATTCTCCTTATAAGATTCCAAACATATCTCTGGGCTTTGAAATCCACGGCAATCACATTACAAAATTTTTGCACATTTATGGAGTATATGCTCAGGACAGTTTTCTCTTTTTCTTTGGTGAAATGCCTGAAATCGTGCTCTCCTATGAACACGTTGGCGCAATTCTGCATTCTCTCCATGTCATATCCGAAATCAGGAAGATGATACCTGTACCATCTCATAATCGCATGGCGCGGGTTCACATCCATTTCGCTGTATCCGTAAAAATAAATGTGCTTAAGGTGGCTGTTCAGTATGCCAATCAACCTCTCTGGCTCATCTGCATTGATTTTTATCACATTTCCAAGAGCGCTCACGCCACGGTCCGTGCGGGACGCACTTTTGATGTCTGTATCGTATCCAAATTTTTTCAGAACCTTTATTATCTCTCCTTCAACCGTGATTTCATCTAACTGGCGCTGAAATCCATGAAACTTCGTGCCATCGTAAGCAAATTTTAGAAGCAATTAGTTCATGCCTCCAGATTCACCACGGTGAGGGTCTTAGTGGCCATTATTCCCGGAATTTTTCTTATTTTCAATACCACTCTTGGGACCTCCGCAGGAGAGTTGGTTATTATTTTTGCCAAAATATCATATTCTCCGTTTACAGCGTATATGTCCTTTATCTCTTTAACCTTTTCAACTTCCTTGTAAACACTCTCTATTCCGTCTTTCTCGCATTTTATCAAAATATATCCAATCCCCGTGTTCATATAATCCCATTAGCAAGCAAAGAATATAAATTTAACTACATTTTTTTAAGAATTCAGAATAAAAAAATTTAACAATAAATTTTTCAATACTTATTTTTTTATTGAGAATTACAAAAGTTTATATACTACCGTTTTGATATGGATTCTCATGAGAAATATGAGGAAAAATTGGAAAAAGGTATTTGTGATGGCTTTTGTACTGGCTTTTATTGTGGTATTGCCCACGACAGTAAAAGGCTCGCAAATTAACGAAATTGGAAACAGAGCCCCTGTTGTGATAGTTATTAACAGCAACTCTGAGCTTAGCTCATCCATCTATGTCTCTGGTGGGAATGGAACACAGAGTGATCCGTACATAATTGAGAATTACAATATTGACGCTAATGGTGGTGGAAGGGCGATATACATTGGAAATACCACAAAATGGGTTCTGATAAAGAATGTGCATGTTTACAATGCATCTTTTGTATCATTTCCATACTTCCCCGGTGCGGGAATAGCACTTTTCAACACGAAGAATGTTATTGTGGAGCATAGCAACATAACGTCAAGCGATAGGGGTGTTTACATTGGAAATGGAAGATGGAATGTAGTCAGATTCAACAGTATAACGAACTCAAGCAAGTATGGTGTGGATTTGCATAGTCTAAGTAGCAGCAACACAATATGGAAAAATAATATATCTTACAACACAGGAGGAGTTTTTCTCTATTCATCAAGTAACAATGATATAAAAAACAATGAGTTTTACAAAAACGGATTGAATCATGCTGTTTACGTATTTTACAATTCCTATGTGAATGTAATTGAACACAATAAAATTATGTACACCCACGAGTCAGGTATATTGTTATCGGGAAGTAGCTCCACAAATCCTGATGGAACCAAAATAACTCAAAATGAAATATACAACAACACGGTGGGTATTGAAATTAACCAAGTTAATAATGCTTATGTGAGTAACAACACTATTTACAACAATACCAATTATGGTGTGTACCTTTACGTTAGAGCATCTAATGTGACCGTGGAATACAATCACATATTCAAAAATTTGAAAAGTGCCATATACTCCATATCTTCATCATCGTATACTGTGAGGGACATATCAATAAGTAACAATAACATTTCATACAACGGAAATGGAATTTACTTCTACAGAAATACCATCTATTCGGTTATACATCACAATGTAATCTACAACAACACAGGATATGGGATTAGCCTATCAGGTTCAGATGTGAAGTACAATCGCGTGTACAACAATTCATTCTACTACAACCATGGCTCCTCTCATACTATAAATTCATCCCACATTCAGGCCTTTGACTCTGGCACGAACAATTGCTGGAATGAAACTGGCAGGGGTAATTATTGGTATGACTGGACAACTCCTGATAACAATGAACCTTATGGCATTGTGGACCAGCC
>CAYRMJ010000095.1:0-4013 GCA_964425415.1 uncultured Thermoplasmata archaeon
GTTCCTTGAGCAACTCACAGAGTTGCGAGTTTGCCCTGATTTAGCAGGGCTTAACAACCTCCTGCAACCAATAGACACCTACGGTTTATGGAATTTCCATTTCTTTGGGGTGAATGAGCAACCCTAGAGGGTTGCGAGCTAGCCCGCTGAATGCGGGCGTTGGCACTTTCTTTTTAAGAAAGGGCTCTTTCATGTTTTTCCCTGATTATGCGACAGAGCAATGAATTTAGAAATCTTTAAATCCCATCAATTTTAATTGGAATTTGTGTTTGGCGAGCTATGCGTGAGGTGCAAAGGGCGGCTGTGGTGCGGACTTCCAAAATGCCCAATTCTGGAGTCTGCCAAGAACTACCTTCCAAGATTGAAAATCAATCCTTCGGACATATTTGGAACTTCTCCCTCCATTTTCGTTGGGAGATATGGTTATCCAAACGTGCTTGCAGGACCTCTGATATCGCAGGACGAAAAACCAATGTTGTTCTCCGACACAAGCCTTCTGTATGGAAAGGATCTGGATTACATTGTTAGAAGCGCCTCCTCGCTGTTAAGAGCCTCCGTTCGGGTCAATGTGAAGAAACCCGCAGGTAGAATAGTGGACGCCACACAGGAGATTTCCATGTCCACAAAGCCCCTGGATACTGAGGTAACGGTTGAGCGCGTTAAGAACACTCCGACTCTTGATACCTTTTTTCACCCCACAGGGCCCATAATTGTCCCGAGAAAGATAGATGTGGTGGACAATCCTGCAATACCAAAAAAGGTGGATTCTGCGGTGGATGAGAGATTGAAGGCAAATCGCGTGATTGTGGAACTCTACCGATATGGATTCAGCGTTGATTACATTCAACGCCTCCTTTCCTCGGGTGTGCTGGGATTTGACCGCAAACTTGTGCCAACCAGATGGAGCATCACCGCCGTGGATGATATCATTGCGAAGGATTTAATGAAGAGAGTGAAGAAATACGATACGATTGGAGAGGTGGAGTATTACAGCAACTCGTTCATGGGCAACTATTTTCACATACTCCTAATTCCAGGCTCTTGGGAATTTGAGATGCTTGAATCATGGCTCAGCGGCTCGGTGTATTCATCCTCTCAAACTATCGTTGGCGAGGATTACGAACCCTACGAGGGGCGAAAGAAGTATGCGGAGAATATAACAGGCGCGTACTACTCGGCGCGACTTGCGGTGCTGGAGCATTTAGAGCGGCGTAGAAGGCAGGCAAAAGTGATAATTTACAGGGAAATCACTCCCGAATACAAGCTCCCGCTGGGCGTGTGGGTGATAAGGGAAACTGCCAGGCATGCGATGTACAGCACACCATTGAAATTCTCCACGCTGGATGAATCCGTGAGATTCGTAAACGAAAAGGTGAGAAATAAAAAATGGAGCGAGAAGAGCAAAATAATCTATATACTCAAAAAGCAGAGAAGGATTGAGGATTTTATTTAACTATTTACCATTTTATGTGCCACTCTTCGTGCTCATCGCCTTTATGAGTGCATTTTGTATGTTCAACTCTAACATTATTCTCACCAATTAAAATAAATATGCCTTTGAAATAAAGTGTCAAAAAATCGCAAAATATTTTGTCCGGTGAAACATCAAATCCTTTCACAATTGCTTCTTTTTCGCCCGTCATTTTTCCTTCTAATTTTCCAAAGAGATAAAATGTGTTCCAGTACTTACCAGCGTTTTTTACAATCTCTTCTGGCTTTCCAGCCCATCTCACAAACGTGCCCACAACTCCCTTTCGCTTAGGACTTTCCAAAGCAAGTCTCTCAAATGCCTTTTCTCCGTATAAGTTTTTGAATGCTTTTAGAAATATAATGTTGTAATCTACAGGGTATTTTTCCATAATTTTTATCTCGCTATCATCTTCAGGACCAGTGTATCCGTACTTCTTCATCTCCCTCAGTAGTTTTTGCATTCCTACAATACCGTATTTCTCCTTCACATAGGAAATCCGAGAGTAGTATATGCCCCCTCTGCAGTATCTCTCATTTTCATACAATTTCATAAGTAAATGCATGATTTACAGCATATTTATATTTTTTTTTTCAAAAATAAAAAATTAAATTTACATCATAAATAAGTTTAAAAATTTATTTGCTCCGTACCTCAGCACGTCCGTCGCAGGGAGAGATAGCTCATCTTCTACCTTATCAACGTATCTTTCCACCTCATCGTCGCTCATATTCTCTCCGTCAATGGCAATGCCCACAACCTTTCCTCCAGAGACCTCCTCGCTGAGCTTCTCGTAGAGTTCCACCTGCCTGCGAAGTGGGGGAATGGAAAAGCCATGATAATCATGATGCTCCCTTCTCGTTGGGTCATGTGCTATTATAATCTTCTTCGCATAGGAGCCGTGAAGAATTGAAAGTGTCACACCGCTGTACGCAGGATGAGTGAGTGCGCCCTGCCCCTCCACGAATATTATCTCTCTGTCTCTCAATTTAAGTACCAGTTCCTCCACTGCACCTGCCATGAAATCGCCCGGTATGCGGTCAATCACATAGCCTGCATCCGCACCGATGATAATTCCTGTCTGTCCCGTGGCCAGAAATCCCGCGTTTACACCTCTTTTCCTTGCCTCCCTCGTTAGTTCAACCGCGGTTAGCATCTTTCCCACGCTGCAATCAGTACCCGCAATGAGGACAGTATTAGCATCTCGTGCTGAGCCATCTGCAACTCGCAAATTCTCTGGAGGCTTGCGCACATCCCAGATTTTAGCGCCGGTGCGCTCTGCAATTTTGGAGAATTCATCATCCTCGCTGAGAAAATCGTGCAGTCCTGATATTACCATCTTTCCCTCTTCCAAAGCCATTTTTATCTCCTCTCTCCACTCGGCGGGTAATTTTCCGCCAATGGGTGCCACGCCGATGATGAGCGCATCGTAATCATCCTTTATGTCCTTCAGATTGGAGTATATCTTCACTTCTCGCCTCTTTGGAAAGAATTCGCTTGCATCGTGCCCTGCTAAGGTGCGATCCAGAATGCCGACAATTTCATGCGGAGAGTAAAAGTACACGCCTCTCGCGGTTTTTCCGCCCATCCCCGTGAATTTTCCATGTGCTAAAATCACCACGCGCATGCTCCTGCAACCGCAAAGGAATATTTAGTTATTTTGAGCCGTTCATTTTTTATTTCTTCCCGCAGCAGGTTTACTGCATAATTCCAAGGTATAGCGCCTCCGCTAAACACACCTGATTCATCTCCGTTAGAATTATCGCTGCATATCTGCCGCTTTAGCAATCAGCGCATTGCAAAAATGGAAAAAAAGAGATAAGAGATTATCATAGATCCCTGCGTTTTCTGAATAGCAACGCGCCCAAAGCCAGAAATGCGATGATTATAAAGTTCAGCTCCGGCACCTGCGCCTCAGTTGGTGCAGCGAGAGGCAAATAATCCTTGGAGTTTGAACTGCCATCAATTGGATAAGGCACTATGGCGGTGCCGTTATCAACTATGCCATCTCCATCGCTGTCCCCATACGTGCTATTTGCAAGGTCGTACCAGTAATTTCCATGCTCCGTGCTGTTCCACCTGTTATCCATGCCATCATCGTAAGCCTGAGAGTTGCTTGAGTTATATGTGCCATTGGTTCCGTGGTTGTAGTAGAACGAATTCTCGTAAATGAGCATGTTACTCCCCGAGGCTATGTATATCCCATAATCTGCGCTGTATTCCACTGTGTTGTTTCTCAGAATATCGCTGTCCGAGTTCTCAATGTAAATTCCATATCTATCGCTTTCTGAAATCCTATTGTGGTACAGTGTTGAGGAGAAGAGGAATGATATATGCACGGCGTCCCTGAATTGAGAGATGTGATTATCGCTCATGTTCACCGCACTTCCCTCCAAATGAATCCCCTCGCCGTTATGATTTCCAGTAAGGATGTTGTTGCGAATGATGGAGTAATCCGCCATAACATACATTCCGCGATTCTCGCTGCTCACTGTGCTGTTTCTAACAATCACATGCTTTGAGAAGGCAATCTCCACGGCAATTG
>CAYRMJ010000096.1:0-3961 GCA_964425415.1 uncultured Thermoplasmata archaeon
AAATAGAGGTATGAAAACAGGGAAAATTAATAGGATTGTGGATGAGAGGGTGCAGTTTAAAAGAAATAGGGTATATCTTTAAGGGATTTAGAATGGGGATACGCCCTATTCATAGGTAAAAAAATCAATCTCTCTTCAAAATTCTCGCTTACAAAATACATACTTTTCCTATCTCATTTTTAAAATTCAACTTATCAGGGACTCATTAAAATTTATATACTCTCCTGTGGTTATGTTTTTAAAGATGCGGTGATGAAAATGGATAGAAGAATAACATTTGGAGTGATTGCTTTTATAATCTCGGCGATGATGTTTGGAGTTGTGTTAGGCAACGTGCATGGGTATTCCAATAACTACAATAATGAGTGGACTCCGTGGGCAATGTTTCGCCATGACTCTTTTCATACAGGATTGAGTAATTACAGCACCGCCAATAACACTGGAAATCTGAGATGGAAATTCAGCACTGGATATGGTATCTATTCATCTCCAGCCATAGGTAAGGATGGAACAATATATGTTGGTTCAAATGATACATACCTGTACGCCATTAGTCCATCCGGAGAGTTAAAATGGAAATTCAAAACAGATGGAAAAGTTTTTTCCTCTCCAGCCATAGGTAAGGATGGCACCATATACGTTGGCTCTGAGGACGGAAACATATATGCAATATCCCCCACAGGGAAGGAAAAATGGAGCTACAGTACCGGAGGTGCTGTGGATTCATCGCCTGCCATTGGACCAGATGGAACAATATATATAGGATCCAGAGGCGGTAAAATGTACGCCTTATCTCCCGATGGCACTTTAAAGTGGAAATTTAAGATTCCTAAAGATGCAATAGATTCCACCCCCGCGATAGGTAAAGATGGCACTATATACTTTGGATCTGAGGACCACAAAATATATGCAGTAAATCCAGATGGTTCTCAGAAATGGAACTTTACAACAGGTGGTGGTGTGGCATCATCCCCTGCAATTGGTAAAGATGGAACAATTTACGTAGGCTCTTACGATGGATACCTCTATGCCCTTAACAGCGATGGCTCACCCAAATGGAAGTTCCAGCTTTACTATATGGTGGATTCCTCTCCGGCAATTGGCAAAGATGGAACCATTTACATAGGCTCATGGGACGGTAATCTCTATGCAATCAATCCAGATGGCACTCTAAAATGGACATATAAAACAGATGGACGAATTAGGTCCTCACCTGCAATTTCTTCAGATGGAACCATATATTTCGGGTCCTGTGACAACTATACGTACGCACTTAATCCTCAAGGCACACTTAAATGGAAATTTGAAACTGGATACTGGGTTCTATCTTCTCCAGCCATCGGTGCAGATGGAACAGTTTATGTTGGCTCATGTGATGATAATCTTTACGCAATTGGTGTAACACCCCCTTTGCCTCCTGATAACCTGAAAGCAGAGGCAGGATTTGGAAAGGTGAATTTAACATGGAGTGTGCCCATAAGCGATGGAGGTGCAAAAATAAAAATGTACAGAATATATCGTGGCACAAATGCTGGTGAGGAGAGCTTTCTGTGTAATGTGAGTGGAAGCCTGACATCATTCACAGACCTGAATGTTAGCGCTGGGACAACTTATTATTACTATGTAACAGCTGTGAATTCTGTGGGTGAGAGCGATAAGAGCAACGAAGTAAATGCCACACCTTTGAAAAAGCTGTTTTCTCCGTCTGCACCGCAGAATCTTAAAGCCAATGCCGGAAACGGATATGTGGAGTTGAGCTGGAATCCGCCATCCAACGATGGAGGTGCAACCATCACGGTTTACAAAATATATAGAGGAACCAGCATGGGCACAGAACAGCTAATTGCAGAGGTCAATGGCACTCAAACTTGGTACAATGACACCACAGTTAAAAATGGAATCACATACTATTACTACGTCACCGCCGTGAATTCTGTGGGTGAGAGTGATAAGAGCAATGAAGTGGAGGCTACGCCTACAATCACAAATGAGCAAAGTATGACTTCAGGTGCTAACTTATGGATCATTATAGGCATCATAGCAATCATCATAGCAATCGTCGGATACTTTTTGCTTCAAAAAAAGAAGAAATAGTAATCATATTTTCATTTTGCATATTTTTGATTTTAGTGCTCCGTACATAATATCTTTACATTCTATCACATCAAAGTAATTTTCAAATTTGTCTGAAATAGATAAGACCGTAAAATATGACCCTGAAAAATGTTCCTCAAGCTCCTCTGCAAATTTTTCGTATAATCCGTAAACATTTTTTTTAGTTCCAACTCGCAGTCCAAAGGGTGGATTGGTTGTTATATATTTCGCATCATTCGCGATTCTATGCAAATTCAGAGCATCGCCCCGCATGATTACAATATTCGCTCCAGCCATTTTTGCGTTTAATTTTGCTCCTTCAACATATCTTTTTTTAATTTCAACACAGTAAATTCTGTTTTCTGAGTATGCTCTGCTAAAATACGCCTCAATAGGAATGGTGCCAGAACCGCAGAATGGATCCACCATTGCGCTTCTCCATCCACTAATGCTGAGCATTGCATTGGCAATTATTGGATTTAGTGCAGCAGGATGCCTGAAGACTCTGTAATTTCTATCGTTAAGCTTTCTGCCAGCAATGTCTTTTCCAACAATCATTTGGTCTCCATCTATCCACACATAAATCATTCCATTTCCATCTATTCTGAGTTTTGATAGCTCTGTTTCAATTTCTTTCCGAGGATATGGGGGTTTATTTGCAAATATTTTTATTTTTTTACCAGTCATCTCAGTACTTAATATTGAACGCAAATCTTTTGGTTTGCTAACTGGACCCTCTCCCAAAATTTTAATATTCAGCTCTAAAAATCTGGATTTTGAATTTATTTTTTTGATATTTTCTTCATTAGCTCTGTATTTAATCATTCCATTTTTAATGTTAAGTACTGTGCCACCTAAACTTTTTATTTCCTCTGCAGCAAAATCTTCCAATCCCACAACGGTGGTAGCAATGTTGCACATAATTACGCAATGTTGTAACCCATATAAATACTCCTGCTATCTACCCAGTTTTTTACCATGTTAGAATCATGTTTTTTATCAAATTTGTAATCATATAGGTTAGCGATTTGAGTCAGAAAAATCAATATATTTTTCAATTCCATGAACTCGCTTACAGAGGTATGCTGGAAAGGATGGTGATAAATCATGTATGTTGTAAAAAGAGATGGAAGAAAGGTAAAATTTGAAGAATCAAAAATCAAAAGTGCAGTGTTGCGGGCTATGAACTCAATGGTAGAAAAGCCTGAAAATGAGAGGGATGCGGAGTACATAAAAGAGAAAGTAGTTGAGAAGATAAACAGGATGGGCAAAGAATCCATATCGGTGGAGGAGATACAGGACATTGTGGAAGAGACCCTTATGGAAGAGGGGTTCAGGAAGGTTGCCAAAAGATACATCATTTACAGAGCTGAACGCAAGAATCTGAGAAAGGCGAAGAGAATAATGGGCGTGGAAGACGATTTGAAACTCAGTGTTAATGCAATAAAGGTTCTGGAGGCTCGCTATCTTCTGAAGGATGAGGAAGGAAATATAGTGGAGACTCCAAGACAGATGTTTGAGAGAGTGGCCCGATACCTCGCGCTGGTGGAGGCACTGTACCATGATGAAATATATGATAGCTCGGGCGGCAGAGAGATGAGAAAAATAGAAAACGTGGAAAAGCCTGATTTTCTGAGCGTATGGGAATTTGAAATGCTGAAACGCGCGTACATAAACCTCTCAAAGGAAGGTCACATAAAGGCATCTTTTTCCCATGTACTTAGCACTTTGAGAGAAAACTGGAGCGAGATTGAAAAAGCAAAATCATCGTTCATGGAGATAATGACCTCAAGAGAGTTCATCCCCAACTCGCCGACGCTGATGAATGCGAACACAAAGTTAGGGCAGTTGAGCGCGTGCTTCGTGC
>CAYRMJ010000097.1:0-3916 GCA_964425415.1 uncultured Thermoplasmata archaeon
TGTGCTGAGAGGATACACGTACAACCACACTACAGGCCACTGGGGCAATCTAAGTTCACAACTGCCACTTACATTAAATATTACCGAAAGTGCTCCCAATGCACCTGAGAATCTAACTGCCACATATACTGGAGATGCTGTTTTTCTCCAATGGACACCACCGAGCGGAGATTCAGTTACAAAATACAACATATACCGGGGCACCACTTACAACACTCTTTATTACCTTGCATCTGTTGATGGCTCACAAACAAATTATACGGATTCTTACAATTTAACAGATGGAAAAACATATTATTATGAGGTTACCGCAGAAAACTCGGCTGGAGAATCTCCACCGAGCAACGAAGTAAGCGTGAGAGTTGGCTCGCAATACACAATTACTTTTATCGTGTATCCATCAAACGGAGGTAACATAGAATTCAATGGGTCAACTTATGTAAATGGCACATCCGCTACAGTGAGTGCAGGAACTTATAGTATATCTGCTAATGCTGAATTAGGATTTGCATTTCAGCATTGGAGCACCTCTGGAAGTGTGAGTGTGGCCAATGAGACTTCCTCATCTACTACGGTTGAAATTGAAGGAAATGGGTATTTAACAGCAGTGTTTAAAAGCACAGCAAAAGCGCCATCTCCACCCCAGAATCTTAGGGCCATTCCCGGCAATGAGAGTGTGACTTTGCAGTGGGAAAAACCATCTGATGACGGTGGTGCGGCAATTACTCAATACAATATCTATCGTGGAACAACATCCAACATGTTAACAAAGATTGCATCAATAGATGCGGTCAATACTGAATACAAGGATACAGGTCTTGAAAATGGAAAGACTTATTACTATGTTGTTACAGCATTGAATTCTGCGGGTGAATCATCACTCAGCAACGAAGTAAGTGCAAAACCACAGGCTCAAATATATACAATAAAGCTGTATTTGGATCCTAAAGATGGAGGATATGTATTGCTCAACGGTCATTGCTACTATGATGGCAGTGTAGTTCATTTGGGAGAGGGTAAGTACTCTCTATCCTGCATACCAAATACCGGCTTCAAATTTGGACATTGGGAAATTTCTGGGCGCGTGATAGTTGATAATACTAGTTCTGGAAGTACCAGTGTTGAAGTTATGGGCAATGCTAATATTACAGCTGTTATTAAGAAAGAGGTAAATAAACCATCAGAACCGCAGAACTTTCAGGTTAAAGCAGGAGATAAGTTCGTACATCTGTGGTGGGATCCGCCTTCCTCTGAGGGTGGTTCTAATATAACAGAGTACAGAATTTATCGGAATGAAAAGCTGTACATAATACTACCTCCAGAAACGCTTCAATTCAATGACACTTCAGTGATTAATGGCAATGAATATACCTATTATGTTACTGCCGTGAACTCGGTGGGTGAGTCCCCGCCCACAGGAGAAATTACAGTGATTCCCAGAGGAGTGCCCTCAGCTCCCACAAATTTAAGTTATAAATACGGAAGAAATTATGTTAATATCAGCTGGAACGCACCGAAAGATGATGGTGGAAGTGCAATCACTGAATACAGAATTTATCGCAACGGTTCTTATATAGGCTCTGTAAATGCCACTCAGTTATGGTTCAACGATTCGGTAAGCAATGGTGTGCTCTACTCTTACACGATATCTGCAATTAACGGAATTGGAGAAGGTAAAAAGAGTGAAGAATTAAATGTTGTTCCGATTTGCACGCCTCTTGCTCCAGAAAGTTTGAATTATACGCTTGGTGCAGGTTTTATAAATCTAACTTGGTCATTGCCTATTGATAACGGAGGAAGCCATATAACGGAGTACAGAGTTTATAAAAATGGAATGTTGGCTGCAATTGTGCCGTATTACCAGTTGTGGTTCAAAGATACGGATGTGAAAGGTGGGGAAAACTATACCTACGCTGTATCTGCCGTAAACTCTATTGGAGAGAGTGAGCTTAGTGAGAGAATCAACATAACAGCGCTATCTGCTCCCAGTGCGCCCACAAACCTATCCGCAAACATTGAAAACGGATTTATAAATGTAAGTTGGCATAGACCCATGAATGATGGCGGTTCTCAGATAATATACTATGTGATATACAGAAATGGTGTAGCAATAGCAAATGTGTCACAAAATCAAACTTGGTATATTGACAAAAACATTGAACCGGGTAACACTTACCTGTATTCAGTTATGGCGGTAAATGCTGTCGGACACAGCAACATGAGTAATGAGGTTTATGCTACAGTGCCACATCCCAGCAACGGATTTGGAATATTCACAAATACAGGAATGGGGAGCAGCAATCCACTTGCTTTTATTCCTATTTTAATGCTGATAGCTCTTCTCATCACAACCATCGTGTTTGCAGTGCTGTTCGTAAGAGAGCGTCGCAGAAACGCAAAGAGTGCGGGAGAGGAAATAAGTGAAGAAGAGGAGGAAGCAGAGGATACCATTACAGTGACCTGTCCAAGTTGTGGATTCTCAGCCGATGTTCCATACTCTATGATAGGAGAAACGGTGCAGTGCCCAGAGTGCGGAACAGAGTTCAAGATTGAATAAAACTAAGTTCCTTCTCTCCACTCCCCCAGATATTTTTTCTGCTCATCGGTGAGAGAATCAATGGTTATGCCCATGGCTCTGAGCTTCAGACGGGCAACGCGGTAATCTATCTCATCAGGCACGGGATACACGCGTTTTTCCAGATTCTCGTAATTTCTGGCTATGTGCTCTGCCGTGAGCGCCTGAATTGCAAAGCTCATGTCCATTATCTCCACCGGGTGCCCCTGCCCTGCAACGAGGTTTATGAGACGGCCATCTCCCAGAAGATAAACTCTCTTCTCTCCCAAGTTGTATTCTTCCACGAATCTCCTCATTCTCCTCTTTCCCTTCGCCAGTTTGTTCAGAGCATCCTTTGATATCTCGTTGTCAAAGTGCCCCGCATTTGCGAGAATGACTCCATCCTTAGCTGCGAGAAGATGCTCCTCCTGAACCACGTTCTTCATTCCCGTTGCGGTTATAACGAAATCTGCCTGCTTTATCGCTTCTTCCATCCTCATCACTCTGAATCCGTCCATGCGTGCCTCTATGGCGCGTACCTCATCAATTTCAGTGATTATTACATCTGCCCCCATGCCACGCATTCTCATCGCAATTCCTCTTCCGCACCACCCGTAGCCAGCCACCACCACGGTTTTTCCTGCAATGCTCAGATTGGTTGCGCTCATTATGCCGTCCAGAGTGCTCTGCCCCGTGCCGTAACGATTGTCAAATAGATGCTTCATGCGCGCATCGTTCACATTGAACATTGGAAATCTTAGCACTCCTTTTCTCTCCATTATTTTGAGGCGAAGCACCCCTGTGGTTGTCTCTTCGTTGCCACCTATTATTTTCATATCTCTGTACTCGGTGTGAAGTAGAGTTGTTAAATCTCCTCCATCATCAATTATTATGTTCGGCTCCATTTCAAGCACGTGATGAAGATTCTCATAGTACTCCTCCCTGCTCTCCCCCTTCTTTGCGTACACCTCCAGCCCCTGGATTTTGAGAGATGCAATCACATCATCATCCGTGCTAAGAGGATTGCAAGATGCGAGTCTCACCTTCGCCCCGCCCCTCGCAAGAGTTAGAGCCAGAATGCCTGTTTTCGCCTCAACGTGCAATGCCATGCCCACCTTCAGGCCCCGAAACGGCTTCTTTTCCATAAATTCTCTCTCAATCTCGCTAAGAACGTGCATGTGCGAATGTGCCCACTCTAATTTTTTAGCGCCCTCTTCAACGTCCATAATTGGGCATGGTGGCAAGGTAAAAATAAGTTGCCAAAATGAAGGATACTCGTAATCTTGCAAAAGATTCTCATGAATTTATGCTCTGTCGCATAAATAGTGTGTGAAGAGCGGTAGATGAATATGAATGAAATGG
>CAYRMJ010000098.1:0-3740 GCA_964425415.1 uncultured Thermoplasmata archaeon
CAAGTGCAGTGGACGCCACTATGTTCTCAATGTGTACCTTCTCCTCTTCATTCATATCCATCACCTTTAAATAGGGTTAAGCGAAAGGTATATAAATAATTCATCATCCGATAAGTTTGGATGAATACAATTTGTACATGGAACCATGCAAAGTTAGCCACATTAGCCAAATGCAAACTATCTTATATATCTACACTACCTATGTTTTCGGCGGATACCTAAAACAACTATGATTATTAAAATAATTGGCCATTCAATAATGGGTAATTCTGGGACTTTACTAAAATTTGTTGTGCCCGCACTTCCGTCACCCCCAGAACTACCTATTGATCCAGTTTTTCCACCACTAACGTTTAAGATCCCATTTACAATCAAATTTTCAACATAAAAAATCTTTATTCTGCCTCCACCTCCTCCACCTCCGGCACTTTTTACACCCGGTCCTCCATCACCACCAGTGGCTATTATACTTCCGTTGAGTATCACATCATGTCCAAATATGAGCACTCCCCCTCCACTTCCGCCGCCACCTCCTCCACCACCAATCGCACCGTCTTCTCCACTAACATTTATTTCACCTTCAACATCAACTTTGCCACCAGCAATAATTTTAACACATCCGCCTCCAGTACCACCACTTCCCCCGTTTGCAGTTATAGGAATTCCCCACCACGTTGTATAGTAATAAGCACCACCACCCCCACCGGAGCCCACGGTAATGTCCCAGCCATCATTGGTTCCATAAGTTGCACCTCCTGCACCGCCGTTTCCTCCTCCATCTCCACCTGCTCCACCGTAACCACCTCCGCCCCCGCCACCACCGTTGTAATATCCCCCGTCCCCAGCGCCTGAGCCAGTTCCAGCCTCTCCATTTTTATCTGAGGATGTACCACCCGAACCCCCGGAAAGACCTGTGCCATTCGCATATATTATTGTTTTATTATCCATGTAAAAATTTCCAGATATGCTCAAATTGAGCCAACCATGAACATAAATTGTGCAGTTTATCAGGGTTAAGTTTCCGAAACTCATGTTTCCAGACCATTCAAATGTCTGATTCACATAAGTTGCATCCTCCCCTGCGGCTCTAACAGGGGGAGCACTCATGTTTAACTTGGCAATGGTTATGTTTCCCGAGCGCGTGAAATCCTCCAAATCTCTCTGCCCGAGCCAGTCCTCGCTAAGCACGAATATGCGCCCGGAAATGATTGAATTGCCTTCAAGCTCATCTCCTGCAAACGCTATATCCACGCCTCTAACCCGCACCCATCTTCCTGCCTCAAACTTCATAAGGTAGGCTGTGCCATTGAAACCTCTTCCTGTTATTTCTACCATATATCCTGATTTGAAAGGTAGAAATGGAGCAGAATAATCGCCGCCATCGTCAATGAAAATCATGAATGTATCATTGCCAGTCACGGGAAGATGTGGCACTGGCCCTATGTACCTGTGCACCTCTCTACCAGCGTATGGCTTTGGAAAATCATCGGGAATGGTTGTGTTGAGCCACATGTCCGGCCCGTACGGGTAATCAGCTATTCCATCGCCATCAACATCCGGTAATTTCTCCCCGTTCACAATCACATAACTCTCATTATCCGGTATTCCATCGTTGTTAAAATCGTGGGGATAAAGGTCGTATATGTCTGGAACCCCATCACCATCAGAATCCTTCAACCTCTTCTCCACTATCTCAGGAACCACATCTCCCGCAAGAATGGGCCCAGCTGTGCGAATGTAGAAGTAAGAGTTTCTTCTCTTCACGGTGAGCAGGTCTATGTTGGTGTGCGTGTAATTTGAATTTGGCTCCAAGTCATCAGCAGGGTCCTTTTTCCCATCAACATCATTCCAATCTGAAAAGTTTCCGTCCACGCACATTTTAGGATTTCCAAAGGCGACGGACTGCACATTGTTGTAAACATTCACGCCTTCCCCTTCAACTCTCACTTTGAAGCCCAGCGTGCCTGAGCCATTCGCAGAGTACAATATGTAAATGCTCCTGTTTCCATTCACGGTGAGATTAGAGCAATCAGTTCCTATTTGCGTGAAATCAGAGCCGTGAGGTTCGTATATTCCATATTGATAGCGTAGAGAGGTTAAATTGCCAAATGGGATTGCGTGAATTGTGAGAGCTGTGCGAGATGCGGTGTAAATATTCACAATCTCCGCATTCTTTCCATTCACCACTCCCGCATTTTTGACATAAACATACACTCCTTTTTTGAAAAGGGGTATGTGAAGAGAATCCTCATAACCTCCATTTTTTGCAAAAACTGAAAGCACGGGATTTTGAGAGTGAATAGGCACTCCCAGTTCCATGTACTTTCCTCTGTAAGCAATGGGAACAGTTCCGAAGGATGAAAACGCACTCCAGTTATAATTAGTGGTGCCCTTGTATATGTAAACCTCAGATTCCTCTGTTTTATCATTCCATCCGATTACCTTAACCATGTACTCCGCTCCAACGCCCCCCGCATAGTACCCTGTGCTTCTGTTATGGTCCGAGTCAATGAATATGTAAAAGCCCTGCGGTGAGGAGAAAATATCGGAGGAAGTATGGATGTACACAAAGATTTCGTGGGAAGTGCACACATACTTTGCATCTTCAATCATCTCGGAGCTGTAAGGATTTCTCACATCTGGAACACCGCTCCAATCTTGAAAATTTCCATCAATCGTTATTCCGTGATGCGTGGCAGATAAGAACAACATGGGCGCAACCGCAGATACTACTATAATCAAAACCAAGAGGTATGCACTCTTTCTTTGCGGAGGTGCGCGATGCTGCAAGCTCAATCCGTTTATCACACCTCTCCCGTTGATTAGACTGTTTCCATTCACCATTCCATGCCTGAGATGTGGCAGAGTTCTCGGATGCTTATATTCCATGGATTTTTTGGTCACTACCGGTCTGCGTGCTTTAGTCCTATGTTTTAAGCGCCAGTTCAGATTTTTCAACATCTCGTCATTCTTCTCAACGGTCTTGAGTTCAGATTCTTTGGACTCAACGATAAGTTCTGCAGAGGTTATTATCTCCTCCGCCTGTGTTCGGTCAATATCCGGAATTAGCTCCATTAACTCTCTGGGCTTCATCTCTGAAATTTTCTCAATGCTCATCCCCTTTCTACGAAGAAGATACGCTCTCCTCACACCAATGTAAGGAAGCTTGTAAAGGTCCTCTCTCTTTTCATTTTTTGCAAGTTCCTCTTCCATCTTGAGCTCTGCGGCGAATATTATATCCTCTGCCTCCTTTCTGCTCAAATGAGGAACAATTTTTGAAAGCTCAGAAGGCTTCATCTCAGCTATTTTCTCAATGCTCAGGCCCCGCTTTTTCATCTCTTCAGAGCGCTTTTTGCCCACATGCGGGAGCATGGTTAGAGGATTGCCCTTTTTCTTCTTTTTTCTCATCTTCTCTTCTGCTTCTCTTTTTGCAAGTTCTATGATCTCTTTTGCAAGCTCGTCAGAGACGCTCATGTAGTCTTTCAGCTCTTCAACGCTCATATTCGCAACTCTGTACAAGCTTATGCCGCGATTTTGCATTTCCGCCATGTACTTTGATGCCTCTTCTTTAAGTTCCACTACCTATCTCATCATGAGCATAGTTTAAAAATTTATCGGGGTAATCTTCCTCGGACTGCGAACAATTTAATATATGCAAAAACATGACTTGCTCATGACATACGTGGAGTTGGATTACGAGCCTAAGGATACAGACCTGCTTGTTTGGTTTTACGCGGAGC
>CAYRMJ010000099.1:0-3678 GCA_964425415.1 uncultured Thermoplasmata archaeon
CACCTATACCTTCCAATTCGCTATCCCGTATTTAAATGTTGCGGGGTAGGTACCATCAATCTTTTGTGATTTCTTCAAGTTTTTTCTTCAATCGCTCACTTACAACTCTTCCATCCACTTTGCCACGTACTTCTTTCATGACCAGACCCATCAACGGCTTGAAAGCACTCATTCCCCGCTCATTTATGAACGCTCTCTTTTCATTGATTACTCTAGATATTATTTCCTCCAGATTGACCTGTGAGGAGTATTCACTGATTACTTTTTCAACACTTTCCCCATTGCAACCTCTCATAACAATGTCATCTAAAGCTTCCTTCGCAAATGCACCATCTTTTAACTTTTGGAAGATTGTATCATAATTTAACTCTGGACAGCCATTTATTATAACACGGGCAACCATGGTTGGATATCCAAAATTTTTTATTAGAGACTCGCACACATCGTCCATTCCCATATGCACAATTTGCTCGGCGTCCTGTTTGCTCACACCCAACGAGACCAAATCTTTAACACGCTCTTCAGGCATCTTTGGAAGGCTGGACTTTATTTTCTTAATGTACTCTTCATCTATGAAAATTGGGGGAATGTCTGTCTCTGGATACATTCTAGCAGCACCGGGCAGGGGACGGAGATACGTAGAACTTCCATCATCCTTAGGTGCGCGAGTTTCACCGGGCACACCTTCCAATGCCATTTTTGCCCTTTCAACAACCTTTTGAAGTGCAGTTTTTCCTGCATTCTCCTCGGCAGCAATTATTACGAATGAGTCATTTGGTCCTAAATTCATTATCTCCTTTATTTTATCAACTTCACTCTCTATCCCATAGGCTGGGAGCTCATCTCCGTGAAATAATCCTTTAATACCAAGCACACGAACTCGCTCTGCCAACTCTTTTCCAAGTCTGTACCTCCCACTTTTCAAAACACCTTTAAATCCAACAAGTTTGATGCCTAAAACCTTGCCACCCTTTTTAAGTTCTCTGACAATAATTCTACTTTTTGTGTTTTGGAATATGGGTGTTAAATCGTATATCCTCTCCTCAGGATGCGCATCTCTTCTCGTGAGTGTTTCACTTATCTCTTTTAGCATTTCCTGTCTTTCTATCTCCGCATCAACCCATCTTGGAATCATGTTTAACTTTGATGCGCCCTTTATCTCAACTCGTCCCTGTCCTGTGGAGATGTTTATATCCTGACGTATTGTACCCACACCCCGCCGCACACGCTTTGTGGCTCTTAAAATCGCACCGATTCTCTCGGCGACTTCCCTCACTTCTTTTCCATTTCTCATTGCAGGTTCGGTGGTGATTTCAATGAGCGGTATTCCAAGGCGGTCCAATCTGTAGACAACTTCATTCTCTCTTTCCTCAATCTTTCTTGCGGCTTCTTCTTCCAAACAGATGGTTGGGATGCGAACCTTTCCAAAGGATGTCTCTACAAAACCATCAACCGCCACAAGTGCCGTTCTCTGAAATCCAGAAGTGTTGCTACCATCAATCACAATTTTTCTCATCACATGTATCTCATCAATTATTCGTGCATTGAGCATTAGCGCAACTTGCAGTGCCACATCAAGAGCTTCCCTGTTCAAATCGTGTGGCGGCTCCTCATCAAGCTCCACTAGACAGGAGTTATCTGTTATCTCATAAACGAACTTTCTATTTTTGATGCTTTCCTCCAGAGCTGCGCGGTCAATTTCGCCCATTTCGCTTTGTGTGGGCCGAAGCACGCGTGTAACAGTGCCACTAACTTCTTCACTTAATTTTGACTCGCAATCGCAAAATAGCTTTTTTGTTGATAATTGTTGATGAATTTCCAGTCCGCACTTCATTCCAAAAACCTCCTGCTCTCAATCTCACCTCTCAAATTCGTGGGCATCAGCTTCTTAGCTTCTTCAATATCGTAGTTTCCCAGAAGCCACATAAGCTTAACAAAAGCCACCTCAGGAAGCATATCTTTAAGCGGTATGACTCCAGCCTGAAGAAGTTCTCTCCCAGTGGAATACACGTTCATATTTACTTGCCCATGTATGCACTGGGAGGTCATTCCTATTACCTTTCCATCTTTGATTTCCCTTCTTAATATGGGCACGAGATCAGAGGACACATGACCGAGACCTGTGCCCATTATGATTGCACCGTGCATGCCATCAAGAAGATGCTCAATTGTGCTCTCTGACATGCCCGGATAGTAGTAGAGCAGAGCTACCTTTTCATCTAAATTCTCCTTAATTTCGGTGATTTCATCTTTCTTTCTATATGGTCGGGTAAAATGTACACCTTTGTCATCTACGAATCCAAGAGGTTTGGAGTTCACGCTTTTAAAGGCATCTCTCCGTGAAGTGTGCATTTTCCGCACTCTGGTGCCACGATGCACATGGCAAACATCGTCATTAGAGGTGCCGTGCATAACAACTACAACTTCTCCAATATCAGTCTTAGCGACTTTTACCGCTGATATTAGGTTAAGATATGCATCGCTGCTGGGCCTATCGGAACTTCTTTGGGACCCAACCAAAACTACTGGAACCGAGAGTTTTGGAAGCATGAATGAAAGTGCAGAGGCTGTGTAAGACATGGTATCGGTGCCGTGTGGAATCACTATTCCCTGTGATTTTTCACTTTCTCTCTTTATTTCCTTTGCAATGGCAATCCAGTGATGTGGCTTCATATCTTCGCTTAAAATGTTGAAAATCAATCTTGCATGGATATTTGCCTCATCAGTTATCTCAGGTACTGCAAACACAAAATCCTCCGCGCTCATTGCAGGATGCACCGCGCCTGTGCCATAATCCACATAGCTAGCTATAGTTCCACCAGTCCCAAGAATACTGATAATTGGAAGCTTCTCTCTCACAGGAATTTTAGATGGCACTTTTTTTTCCTTTTTTTCTTGTTTTTTTATGATTTTTATGTCTTCTGGTATTACTCCTACATTGTATCCATTATCTAATTTTATTATGACAACATCCTTATGACTAAATTTTGGGCTGGGTAATAGCACACCTCTAAATTTACCTTTATGTGTTATAACTTCCACATAATCTCCCACTTCTGCATTCATGCGGAGGTTATTTCATAACCCGTATATAGCCTTTTCAATTGTGGATACTGTGTATGAAGCATCACACAGGCAAAATGAAAAGAAAATTTTATATCCTGTGTGCTTTTATGCCCCCGTGCAGAAGCTCCGGTAGTCTAGTCCGGCCAAGGATATCGGCCTTTCGAGCCGACGACCCGGGTTCAAATCCCGGCCGGAGCACTTTGAAGGGGCACCTACGGTTCCCCTTTCAAAACCACTCAACCTTTTTTCCCTCTCTCCATAATATGTTTTTGAAAGAATGTGGACTCTACATACAGTTTTAAAACCTTTCCATTTTTTATTTGTGTTTCATTCTCTATCGACGCGGGTTCACATGTCTGGTATGCGAGTCACTGAAGAGTGGAATATAAGTGAATAAGAAAGAAAGTGAGGAGAGTGAAGAGCAAATGATAGCGATAACCTGCCCGCACTGCGGATACACGGGCGAGGTGCCGGAGAGCATGCTAGGGCAGGATGTGGCGTGCCCCAACTGCGGAGAGGTCTTCAAAATTCAGTGATTTTTATTATTTTTTAATTTGATAATTTTATAATTCTCACCTGGCAACATACTTGTGATATTTTCCACCCTTAAAT
>CAYRMJ010000100.1:0-3598 GCA_964425415.1 uncultured Thermoplasmata archaeon
ACAATCAACGCTGCCGCAGCCATAGGTATGGATGAGAAAATAGGATCCATCGAGGAGGGAAAACAGGCGGATTTGATAATTTTGGATGCTAAGAATTATCAGCAAATCGGATACCATTTTGGAGTGAATTTGGTGGAGAAGGTGATAAAAAAAGGCAAGCTTGTATGGAGTCGGAATTGATATGTTTTTTGTGAGGAGATTTAAGGAAGACGATATATACGATGTGTTTCGTATAGCCAGCGAAAGTCTTACCGAGAGATACAGTTTGGAATTACTTATGGATATATACCACTCTTGGCCTGATGGATTTTTGGTTGCAGTTAGTTCGGATATAATAGGATTCATCGCAGGTAGCAAATATGAAAAAAGCGCAAGAATACTTATGTTGGCAGTGGATAAAAATCATAGGGAAAGAGGGGTGGGTAGCGCACTGCTGAATAGATTTATGATGCAATGTCGGGCGGAAAATATATCGTCAATAACTCTTGAAGTTCGTGTCAATAACCGCAAAGCCATTGAATTCTATGCAAATCGTGGATTTCAAATAATATCCATGCTGGATAACTACTATACCAACGGAGACTCTGCATATATCATGTGGAAAATTTTGTAATTTACATAATTATTCTTCATGTTTTTAATCGGATTCAAAGACGCCATTAAGGCAAAAATGTTTAAATATTGGCTCATAATTTGCCATCTGTTGCCCCGGTAGTGTAGCGGCCTATCATGCGGGCCTGTCGGAAAGCCCCTTTAAAAAAAGGTGCTTTGCACACAAAGGGTGGCTTTGCAGACAGCCCGCGACCCGGGTTCAAATCCCGGCCGGGGCGCTTGGATTTTTACCACCCATAAGCTTCTCTTAGTTCTTTGCTCATTCTGTCAGGTGTCCATGGGGGATCAAAGGTTAGTTGCACCGTCACCTTGCCCACTCCCTCAATCTCCTTTACTCTCTCTTCAACCTGCGCAGGCAAAACATTCATAAGGGGACATCCTGGCACGGTAAGCGTCATCTTTATGTACACTTCATTTCCGTTATCAACTCTAACTTCATATACTAATCCAAGGTCCACTATATTGGCTCCTATCTCTGGATCTACCACTTCTTTTAAAGCGTTCCAAACATCCTCTTCTTTCACCATATTGATTGCCTCCTATAATTTTGGATTAACGATTGGTTGGACTTATTTAAATATTTCTGGACTTTTTTGAGTAAAATATCAAAACTTATTGGAAAATAATATTAATTGGTACGTAATATGCAAATTCTGTAATGAGCATAAAATCTGAGGCAATAAGAAAGTCGCTTCATCTAACTGGCTTGCTAATACCTATATCGTATCTCTACCTCGGTAAAGAATTAACGCTCCTATTTATTTCTGTATCAGTAGTTTTGTTTTTTATGATTGAGCCTTACAGAATATCAAAAGACACAACTAATAAAATAATATTGGGCATAAAACCGTTATTCACTGAAGAAACATTCAAAATAATAAGCCGAGGATTTGAGATGGTTGACAAAAAAATAAGAGAGATTACCAGAAAGGAGGAGGAAAAGTGTATTGGGGCACATCTTTACTTCGCTATTGCCGCGCTGATAAATATACTTATTTTTCCCATGAACATTGCAATTTCCACAGTATCCGTAGCTACCGTAAGCGATGCTCTTGCAGCGATAGTTGGAAAATCAATAGGTCATCATAAGTTTAAAAATGGTAAGAGTTTTGAAGGAAGCTTTGCATTTTTTATATCTGCATTGTTGATATTCATACTTTTTGTTCCACTATCTTATGCTATAATTGGTGCAATAGTTGGAACCATCATTGAATTTTACAATGTTCCGCCCAATGATAATTTCTCAAATCAGTTGGGAATGGCGTTCTTTCTCTGTCTGATTGCATATTTATAAAATAAAAATTAAGGGACTTCAAAATCTTTGCCGCAGTGTGGACATGCTACTTCCACTGTGCTTACAGGAACAAATCCACCAGGATTACTGTCTCCTTGTTGTGGAGCAGCGGTTGCTTGCTGAGGATAGCCCTGCTGAGGATAACCCTTCTGAGTGGGTACAGGTGGATAACGTGGAGTGGGGTATATTCCAAGATTCGGATTGGTAAGACTTTTTGTTATCCCAAGATAAACAAGTAACCACCCAATAAACATCAAAATGGTTCCTATATTCGGAAGAAGTGCCATCAAATATCCAACAAAAATTAATATGGCACCGATTTTAACTAGAGAATCCACACATGGAACATCCAACAATCTAAGAAGCATCACAAAATACATTATTGTTCCTATGAATGCCAGTAATCCTCCTACTAAAATAATAAGAGCCGAAGTTACTATATATCCTTCAAAAGTTTGCAAAGACATACTTAAAGCTCCTGTAAAGAAGATTGAACAATCATATTTCAATTTCTCAGAGCCATAATTTGAGTGTAAAAAGTGAAATTTTTAAACACATTCAATTCATGCCTTACCAATGAAAATATTAGATATGAGCTGGGAAATTATCAACGTGCCATTGAAAAAACCTTTTAAAATCGCTCTGGGCACCACCGAAACATACACAGGAGTGATAGTTAAAATATGCACCGAGGAATTCTGCGGATACGGAGAGGCAGCACCATCTCCGAGAATAACGGGAGATACTGTTGGTTCAACCATTGCTGCATTGGAGAGATTCAGACCCAATCTAATAGGGAAAGATGTGCTCAGAGTTGGGGAAATAATGAACAATCTTGAGAGAATCATACATGACAACTCCACTGCAAAAGCAGCTGTGGATTTCGCTCTTCATGATATCCTTGGAAAGAGAGCAAAATTACCACTGGTCAACATACTGGGCGGAGAGAGAAGAGAGATAGAAACGTCCCTCACCGTTACCATTGGCAGCGTTGAAGAATCAATAAAGAGTGCGGAAGAACTGCTCAACGCAGGTGCCAGGGTTCTGAAGGTGAAAATAGGAATTGACCCGGAAGAGGATGTGGAGAGAATTAAAAAGATAAGGGAAATAACCGATGCACGGATAAGAGTGGATGCAAATCAGGGTTACTCGCTGAAGAGAGCAATAAATGTGCTGCGCAGAATTGAAAGATACGAAATTGAGTTTGCAGAGCAGCCCATTCCTGCAGGGCAGATTGATGACCTCCAGATTATACGAAGCTCCACAGAGATACCGATAATGGCCGATGAATCAGTGCACACAAAGGAGGATGCTCTGCGGCTCGTGGGCAAGGTGGACGCAATAAACATAAAGCTGATGAAGAGTGGGGGGATAAGAGAAGCGCAGAGAATTGCAGCCATTGCAAAAGCTGCCGGGATGAAAATCATGGTTGGATGCATGATAGAGACGAAGCTGGGCATAACTGCAGGCACCCATTTTGCGCTGGGCATCGGAGCGGACTATGCGGATCTGGATGGCTACTGGGACCTTAGCAAAAGAGTATTTGAAGGTGTGGAGTTTGTAGATGGAAAGAATACCCTGCCAGAAAAGGCTGGATTGGGTGTGGTGAGAGTGTAAACATCAAATTTATATACATTTTCTCCATTCAACCTTTGAGCAGGCGTAGTGTAGTCTGGCAGCACAAGGGCCTTC
>CAYRMJ010000101.1:0-3516 GCA_964425415.1 uncultured Thermoplasmata archaeon
TGCGGAGATAGGAAAAGACCTTCTCCGCTATCTTTCTAAATATGATGAGAGAATTGAGAACCTTATGCATCATATAGAATCCCTCAGAAAGAATGTAGAAGATTTTCCCTCGCTCAAAAGAGCTGTTGAAGGGAGAAAATACAAAATAGTGATTGAGAGGATGAATCTCTACGAATTTAGGAAGTATCTTCTTGACAATAAAGAGTTTGTTGTAAATCTCCTAGACAATCCTGTCATCATAGAGCATGAGACCTTCACGGACCTACTCTGGAACCTTCTGTATGTTACTGAGAGGTTGAAGAGGACGATAGATTTTGAAAACATGTGTCCTGAGGACAGAAAATCGCTGAAGATGGATATGGAGAGATTGTACAGGTTACTTGCTTACGAATGGGTCAGCTATGTGCATTATCTTCGGGGAAATTATCCCCACATATTCCTATACGAGATTAATTCCAATCCCTTCGTGCCACACGCGTATCACGCAAGGTCAGCAAAGCGATAATCCCTTGCACTCAACTCCGAACCCCCTATCGCCCAGAATTATATTTTCCCCATTTTTGAACTCAAGTCCATGAAACGGCTGTCTCTCAAGATCCCAATACCCATCAAGATCTGTGTAATCTGCACCTATGCCCAGCGCGAAGTTATGCGCGGCGGCAATGCCTAACTTTGTCTCAACCATGCAGCCCACCATGATTTTCATCCCAGCAGCCTTGGCGATGGATGCAATCTGCATAGCTTCCCTTATTCCCCCGCTCTTCATCAGTTTGATGTTTATAGCATCTACCACGCCCACGAGTCTCAAAACATCCTCCTTTGTGTGGATACTCTCATCCGCCATAATGGGAATAGCGACATTTTCGCGAAGAACTCTGAGATCGTCAATTCTATGCATATTTATCGGTTGTTCTGCAAACTCCACATCGTACCTTTCTATCGCTTTCAAAACACGAAGCGCCTGCTTTAGCGAATAACCCTGATTTGCATCCACGCGGATTTTTGCATCCGTCACATTTCTTATTTCTCTTATCCTCTCTATATCCTCATCTGGATTGAGTCCGATTTTAACTTTCAGTATCTTCGCTCCCAGGTTTGTTAATTCAACCGCACGTTTGACAGACTCCCCAACACTACCGATTCCGATGGTCACAGAAGTCTTGATTCTATCTCTCTCTCCACCCAAGAGGTCAGAAACTTTCACACGAAACTTTCTGCCGAGGAGGTCATGGAGCGCCATGTCCACTGCAGCCTTCGCGGCTGTGTTTCCTGTGATCAAAGAATTCAATCTGTTCATAATATTCCCTATTTTTGTGAATTCCTCGCCTATAAGCGCAGGTTTGAATATCTTAAAAGTGCTCTCTATTGAGCCTAGAGTATCTCCCGTTATTCTGGGAGATGGTACAGCTTCTCCAAATCCGCATATTCCCGAGCTGCATATTTTCAAAATATATCCTGTGTAGTTTGTGGTCGTGCCTAACGCTATTTTAAACGGTTTTCTGAGCGGAATTTGGATTTTTTCCCATTTAACACTTATGATTTCCATAAGAAGGGTAAAGAATTGATGGATGATAAATTTGTCTATTTGAACTGGAAATTCATGTTTTTCATCCTCTTACTCTGCTCTACGGGTGCAATGAGTGTGGAGTACGGAAATTATTTCGCGTAAGAGTTAAGAATGAGATAGAGATAGGGAAAGTGGTAAAATTAAGTGATAGGAAGATAAGATGGATAGTGACACACTGCCACATAAAAAGAGATGTAAGCACGAAGGAAGCGGCGCAGATTTACGGAGTGAGTGTAAGAAGGATACAGCAACTAATCAAGCAGTATAGAGAAGCAGGAGAGATGCCCGTGCTTAAAAAAGAGCGAAGACCTAAAACATACTTAACGGAAGCGCAGAAAGAGATAATTGAGAAGGCGTGGAGAGAGACGAAAGTGGGCGCAAGATTGCTCTATTACGAGTTGAGAAAGAGAGGGTATAAAATACCGCTGAACAAAATACACCAGTATTACAGGGACACGGGAAAAAGTAAGGCGAATCCGAAGAAACAGAGGAAAAGAAAGAGATGCAGATACGAAAGAAAACATTCAGGCTCGTTGGTGCATGGTGACTGGCATAGAAGCGATGAGAGTAAGCCCTATGCCATTGTGTGGATGGACGATGCATCACGCAAAATACTCGGCTATGGAGAATTTGAAAAGGCAACAACTGAGCATAGCATTCAAACACTTGAGATGGCTATCGCACACGCATCTCAATATAAGATAGTGATAAGAGAGGTGAACACGGATCGTGGCACGCAGTTTTATTCCAACAAAGGTGGTAAATCACAGTTCCAGAGGTATCTGGAAGAGCGTGAGATAAAACATGTTGTGTCCAGAAAAAACAATCCTCAGACAAATGGTAAAGTAGAAAGGTTCTGGTTAGAATACGATAGGCACAGATGGAAATTTAACAACATAGATGAATTTGTTAATTGGTACAATCGCAGGATTCACGGAACATTATGGCTTGAAATCGGTGAGAACCCAGAAGAGGCGTTCATCCGAAAAGCACCGCCTGAATCCCTGCTCGGCTTGTTTCTCTCACTCTCCGAAAAGATCTCTGACGGAGGTGGTACCAGTGCATTTTTATAGGCGAAAAAATAACCGTACTCTACACTACGGGTGCAATGAGAGAAAAAATTAAATACTATGTTTAATACTCTCCAAGTCGCCCATACCGTTTGGAGGGATGTAAAATGAAGAACTGGGGAAAAAAATATGGGAAGTATATGGCCATGGCCATAGCCATCTTCACGGTATTGACCGTGTTTTCCAGTATGGCAAGTGCACTTGGAAACCAGAATAACATCTATAGTTCTAATATACAGGAAATCACAAAAACCGTATCTATTGACCTCAAAAACGTTCATTATGTGTCGGGGCCTACCGGGAACTATATAGTAATAAACGGTCTGAGATTGGTTGATATACCCGGCAAACCAATGTTGCCCATAAAGACCATGAAATTTTACTTGCCGCTCAACGCTAAGGTTGTGAGTGTAAAAATGTCAAATGGGGAATATGTGAATTATGGAACGGTAAAAATAAGTCCAGCGCCGTTGCCAGTGCCTAAGGATGGCCGCGCTTTGCCCAGCGCGTACCTTCCGCCCAAGTATGATCCTAAAGTTTACAGTGAGAATAGTTTCTATCCAACAAAGGATTACTCCTATACTGTGGATCATACTAAAAATGCTACTGTTGTAAATGTAGCTTTGTATCCTGTGAAGTACAACCCCGTTACCGGAGATGCTATGATACTTAAAAACTCGCAGATAACTGTTGAATATGAAATTACGGCAGTAAAGGCCGCAACCACAGCGATAATTGATGTGCCTAACATAATAATCACCTCACCCCTGTTGAAAAGTGCAGCCCAAAGGCTTGCCGATTTCCACAATTCAACGGGGCTAACATCTTGGGTAGTTACAACAGATTGGATTGCGTCCCATTACACACCTGCATCCACAC
>CAYRMJ010000102.1:0-3513 GCA_964425415.1 uncultured Thermoplasmata archaeon
TTACCAGCCCCGTTCTTGAAGACGTTCCTTCAGCTCGGAGACCTCAGCGCCGGGCATGCCCTGCAATCCCTTAGAAACCTCCGCAACCACGGTTGGGTCATCGTAGTTGTGCACAGCCTCCACAATCGCACGAGCCATCTCCTCGGGGTTGGGAGACTTGAATATTCCGCTTCCAACGAATACTCCGTCCGCTCCGAGATTCATCATCAGCGCGGCATCCGCCGGAGTTGCTATTCCGCCAGCTGCAAAGTTAACCACCGGCAGGCGCTGCAACTTCTTTATCTCCACCAATTCCTTGTAGAGGCCTTCAATGATCTCATTCAGAGTGTATTTCCCGAATACCGGCTCATGAGGGTCCACTTCCAGAGGCATGCCGTTGAACTCCTTAACCCTTAGAAGCAGTTTCTCGTAAGATTCTGCATACTTTCTCGCTATTTTGTAAATCTCAGCATCGTCCTTGTACTTCAGCTCCTCTATTCCGCGATTCACCAATCGCATGTGGCGAACTGCCTCCACCACGTTGCCCGTGCCAGCCTCGCCCTTGGTCCTTATCATTGCGCTTCCTTCCCACACCCTGCGCACTGCCTCACCCAGATTGCGGGCGCCGCACACAAAGGGTATGGTGAATTCTCTTTTATCTATGTGGAAGAAAGGATCCGCAGGAGTCAGAACTTCGCTCTCATCAATCATATCCACCCCCAGCGCCTGCAGCGCGAGAGCCTCGTTGATGTGTCCAATTCTAACCTTCGCCATGACGGGAATGGTTACAGCGTCCATTATCTCCTGAATTTTGTTTGGATCTGCCATTCTGGCCACGCCGCCAGCCTTTCGGATATCCGCGGGCACTCTCTCTAAAGCCATCACTGCAACTGCGCCTGCATCCTCCGCCACGCCCGCCTGCTCCGCATTGGTCACGTCCATTATCACTCCGCCCTTCTGCATCTTCGCAAATCCTCTCTTCACCAGCTCACTTCCGTATCTCAAATTTTCAACATCCAGATTGAATGGCATGTTATCTCACCTCTATGGGCGTTATGCTATGATTGCATATCTAAATTTCGCATGCGCCACCATGTTCAAACTTTACAAAAACAACTACACATCATACTTAAAAAATGGATAATTTAGAAATCTTCCAAATCGCATTGATATCTTATCTTCTCCCCTTCAATCTTTACTGGATACTCCCCGGTAATACACCCAAGACATAGATCATTTTTAGGAATTCCGATGGCATCAACCAATCCTTCAATGCTCACATAAGCTAGAGAATCCGCACCGATGTCCTTTGCTATTTCTTGCACCGTCTTTCCATTTGCTATGAATTGCTCTCTCGTTTTCATGTCAATTCCGAGATAGCACGGTGCTACTATTGGTGGCGAGCCTATGCGGACATGAACCTCCTTGGCGCCAGCCTCTCTTAACATTCTCACAATTTTGCGCATGGTGTTACCTCTCACAATAGAATCGTCAATGAGAACTATTCGGTTTCCGTCTATAACTGAACGTACAGGATTCAATTTCATGGTTATTTCTTTAACTCTGCTCTCTTGAGTTGGAAGTATGAATGTGCGCTCCACATAGCGGTTCTTCATCAATCCCTCCGCATAGGGTATCCCGCTTTCCTCAGAGTATCCAATGGCATGCGCTCTTCCTGAATCGGGAACTGGAACCACAAAATCCGCCTCAACGGGACTTTCCTTTGCAAGATTTCTTCCGATTTTTCTTCTAACATCGTAGACGAAGCGGCCATCAATTATGCTATCTGCCCTCGCAAAGTAAACATACTCAAACATACAGTGCGCTTTTCTCTTCTTTTTGAATGTGTGATGTGTAATAAAACCTTCACTTGAAATTTCCACGATCTCTCCGGGTTCAACGTCCCTTATAATTCTTCCTCCTAAAGCGTCAAAGGCAACGCTCTCAGATGCAAATCCGTATGCAGAATCAGTCATTCCAAGAACCAACGGTCTGATGCCAAAAGGATCTCTTATGGCAAAAAGTCTATTATCTATAAGAACTGCAAGGGAGTATGAGCCTCTAAGCCGTCTCATTGCCTCTTTCAACCCCTCCACTACGCCTCTTCTTGAAACTTCATAAGCGATAACTCTTGCAATTACTTCGCTGTCAGAATGCGTTGAAAACGCTGAACCTATTGAGCCTAAAAATCTGTAAAGATCATCTATATTGACTATCTCTCCGTTGTGCGCAACTGCAATCTCATGGGCCTGTGTGTGCAAGTAAATGGGTTGTGCGTTCTCTTCAACAGAACCGCCCATGGTAGAATAACGAACATGTCCTATGCCTATGCGCCCTGACAAATATTCCAGATTGCTCTCATTGAAGACTTGATGTACAAGACCCATACCTCGCACTAACTTTATGCGATTGTCATATACTGCAATGCCTGCACTCTCCTGACCCCTATGCTGAAGGGCACGAAGAGAAAAATAAAGCGTTCTAGATACGCTTACATTACCGTATAAACCTGCAACTCCGCAATACTCATTTCTTTTTCTTGGCCCAAGCGTAAGATCGCCTTCTGGGTGCAGGATATCCACAGTAAGCGCACCTCTTAGTATGAATATTGAAGGACCTGTGGCCACATCTTCTGCAAACTATATGAGTATGCTTTTTGTTTCTTTTACCCATTGCTGGAGTTCCTCTTCCTGCCATTTTGAATCACCTCACGGAGGGGAGATATATATGACTGTGTCACCTCTAACAATCACAACGTTGTACACACCCTTAGATTCTCCGTTTATTATCTCTTCTGCATTCTTGAGCACGAGGTTCATGTGCTGGTCATAGCCATCCAGAACTCCCCTGTACTCCTTTCCTCCCTTCATGGATACCAGCACCGGCTTGTTAAGGCTCTCGTGAAGCACATGCAGAGGTTTAAGCATCTCAACCATTTAAATCACTGCGGTGAAATTGGTATCCTCTATTTAAATTTTGGGATTATTTCTATGCGCACCCAATTCCCATACAAACCAATGGACCATTCAGCGTGAAGATAGGGGTGAGCAGTTTTAAATGGTGCACTCCATTTATTTCAAACTTCAAAAAAACTTAAAATATGCGCCGAGCATGCTCCACCATGAAAATCGCAGTACCCAGCACAGGTCCCGAGGGCCTTGAAAGCGAGATAAGTATGCACTTCGGCCGCGCGCCTTACTATACATTTGTGGAGATTGAAAACGGAGAGATAAAGAATGTGGAAACCATTGCGGTTCCATTTGCGGAGCATGGTCCTGGAGATCTTCCAAATTTCATAAGAGAGCATGGTGGAGAGGTGGTGATTGCCTACGGCATGGGGCATCGTGCAGTGGAGTTCTTCCAGAATATGGGTATAGCGGTGATAACGGGTGCCTATGGAAAGGTGGGTGATGTGGTCCGTGCGTTCATCCAGCAATCCTTTGAGACGGATTCCCGCTGGAAGGAGAGAATTGAGGGAGATGATAAATCATAAAGATAAATCATAAACAAGATAATCATATCCCAATCCCCGCC
>CAYRMJ010000103.1:0-3476 GCA_964425415.1 uncultured Thermoplasmata archaeon
TTTTTATTCTCTCCGCCATACACCCGCATGGATTTCAGGGAAGTAGAGCGCAGATGGCAGAGAAGGTGGAAAGAGGCGAGGGCATTTGAGCCAGAAATTAAAGAGGGGAAAAAATTCTTCATCACCGTGCCCTATCCTTACATGTCCGGTGCTTTGCACATTGGCCATGGCAGGACCTTCACCATGGGCGATATAATTGCGAGATTTAAGAGGCTTGAGGGTTACAACGTTCTCTTTCCCATGGCTTTTCACGTCACTGGAACTCCAGTTCTCGCCATCGCCGACAGCATCAAGAACGGAGATGAGAGGGTCATAAATCTTTATCGTGATTACGTGCGAATATACGAAGATGACGAGAAGAGGGTTGAGGAGATTGTGCAGTCCTTCGTTGATCCTGAGAGAATTGCCTCTTACTTTGCTGATAAGGTGATAAAGGATTTTCAGAGCATGGGCTACTCAATTGACTGGCGCAGGAAATTCAATACGGCGGAACCGATATACAACCGCTTTGTGGAATGGCAGTTCCGCAAACTCTATGAGAGGGGAGTGATAAGGAAGGGAGCGTATCCAATTACTTACAGTCCCGCTGATGGCAATCCCGTTGGCGAGGATGACATAGAGGATGGGGACGTTAATAAGGTAAGCGTGATGGAGTTCACCGCAATTAAATTTGAGTTTGAAGATGGATACTTGGTTGCGGCAACGCTGCGACCTGAGACCATATTCGGCGTGACAAATCTGTGGATAAATCCGGATGCAGAGTACTGCAAGGTTCTGGTGGCTGATGAGAAGTGGTACATTTCAAAAGAAGCGGCGGAGAAGCTGAAATATCAGAAAGAAGATGTGCAGGTGGAATCATGCATGCAGGGCTCTTATTTCGTCGGCAAGAAGGCGAAGGAGCCGGTTAATGGGAGAGAGGTTCCAATTCTCCCTGCTGAGTTCGTGGACCCTGACAACGCCACGGGTGTGGTTTACTCCGTGCCCGCGCATGCCCCTTACGATTACCGCGCGCTGGAAGACCTGAAAAAAGATGAGGAAAAAATGAAAAAATACGGATTGAACGTGCAGGAAATCAGGGATATAGAGCCAATAAAAATCATAGACATTGAGGGCTACGAAATGCCCGCCCGGGACATAGTGGAGAGAATGGGAATTGAGAATCAGAAGGATGAGCGTTTGGAAGAGGCAACGCAGATAATCTACAAGGATGAGTTCTACAGCGGAATTTTGAACGAGAAATGTGGAGAGTTTGCAGGCATAAAAATCAGCGAGATAAAGGACGAGGTAAAAGAGTGGTTAAAGGATATGAAAAGAGGAGATGTGTTCTACGAGACCTCCCGAAAAGCGATTACGAGGAATGGGAACAAGGTTATAGTGGCAGTTCTCCGAGATCAGTGGTTCATAGATTATTCAGCCAAATGGTGGAAGGATGCCGCTCACGCTGCGGTGGAGAGAATGCTGTTTCACCCGGAGAAGTACAGGAGCATGATGCATGGTATAATTGACTGGCTGGACAAAAGACCATGCGCCCGCAAGCGTGGGCTGGGAACGAGATTCCCGTGGGATAAGGAGTGGATAATTGAGAGTTTGAGCGATTCCACAATATACATGGCATTCTACACCGTTGCCCACATCATAAGGGAGGAGAGCATATCGCCAGAGAGCCTCACACCTGAGGTTTTTGATTACGTTTTTCTCTCCGTGGGGGACGCGAGGAATGTGTCTGCGAAGAGTGGAATATCCGAGGATGTGCTGCTCAAAATGAGGGCTGAGTTTCAGCACTGGTACCCCAACGACCTTCGCCACACCGCTCCTGCGCATCTGAGCAATCACCTTGCATTTTTCATAATGCATCACGTTGCCATATTCCCGGAGGATAAGTGGCCCGGTGGAATATCGCTGAACGGAATGATGATCAGAGAGGGTGCAAAGATATCCAAGAGCAAGGGCAACGTTATACCTCTAGCGCATATCTCCTCCCGTTATGGTGTGGATCTTTTCCGCCTTTACTGTGCGGTTGCCGCGGACATGGACACCCTGATGGACTGGAAGGAGAGCGAACTCTCATCTTTAAGGAGAAGATTTGAGAGGCTCGTGGGCATGCTGGAGGAGAGCGTGGATACTTCCGAACTGGATGAGGAGATGAACCACTACGACCGCTGGCTTCTATCCAGATTTTACAGGAGATATGGAGAGAGCATAGAGATGATGAGGGAGCTGAGAATAAGGGATGCAACCCTGAACATGATCTCCCATTTCTTCAACGATGTGCGCTATTACGAGAAGCATGCCGGTGTGGAGAGGAGAAGGAGGATAATGAGACTCATAATTGAGGACCTGCTCAAGATTTTAAGCCCCGTTGTGCCCCATGTGGCAGAGGAACTCTGGCATCGTCTTGGACATGAGAGTTTCATATCTCTGGAGACTCTCAATCCTGTGAAAGAGGAGTACATCAACCCAGAGTTGGAGATGGAGATGGATTACGTGGACGGAGTTATTGCGGATATAAAGGAAATACTGAGTGTGGCAAAAATAAAGCCCGGACGGGTTTTCATTTACTCCGCTGAGGACTGGAAGTGGAAGGTTTTAGAATCCATAAAGGACGCATCACCCAAGGATGCCATTCGCATGGCCATGAGTTCAGGGGTCTCCGTGGATAAGGGCGAAATAGCTAAATTTGTGAAGAGAGTTTTGAAGGAGAAAATACGGTATTTCAGAATTGACGAGAGAAAAGTACTGAGAAGAGAGAAGGATTACATTTCCCGTGAGATAGGTGCAGAGGTCATCGTAGATTCTGACTACGACCCCGTGGGAAAGAGAAAATTGGCACTTCCAACGAAGCCCGCCATCTACATTGAGCAATAAAGGTAAAATAATGGAACTAATTTATCCTCCTTGAGGCCGGGGTTGCCGAGTGGTAAGGCGCCAGCCTGGAGAGCTGGTTCCTCATTTGGGGAGCGGGAGTTCAAATCTCCCCCCCGGCGCTTATGAACCTATGGGTAGGAGTATTGCTTTGGTTCGCAGTATTTATGGGTGGGAGCATTGCAGGGGGATTATGCACATCCAGAAATGCAAAAATTGGTGCGGGATGCACATCATCATTTTTCATAATACTTAGCTTAGTGTTTTTTCAATTTACCGGTGGATTTGCATATTACGGATTGAAAATAGATATTTTTTACACAATGATTTCCCTTTTCACAGCCTTCCTGATATCGTTTCCTCTATTGCTCCTTGCATCCAGAATTGCTGAAGAGGAAAACATGCAAAATACTCCATTGGATTTTGGCAATCTCAATATTCTTGAATTTTCATTTCTGTTTCTATTTCTTGCTCCACTGGGAGAAGAGATCCTTTTCAGAGGAGATCTTGAATCTCCTTTACTTGAATTAGGAATCCTCGCAGCCATAATAATTCCAGCGCTATTATTCTCCATCGTTCATCTTTTGCCTTTCAGAAACACGCCCCATAAATTT
>CAYRMJ010000104.1:0-3396 GCA_964425415.1 uncultured Thermoplasmata archaeon
AGCAAAGAAATCAAAGGCAGGATGTTTGATATCTAAATTCATTGAAAAATGGTAATTTACAAGATTTATTTCAGAAGGAACGAGAAATACGAAAAGAGAAAACATCAATCCTACTAAAATCTCACCTATAACCGGTGGTTGCTTGATTCTTATGAATATTTCATCCATAATTTTCGCAAGAATAAGTGCTATTGCAAGTTCAATTATCATGTTTGTTTACCTCTACCCACGCTTTTATAAGCTCAAGTATGTTCAAATCTCCAATCACATGCATCTCGTCATCCACTACTGGAAGCTCCTTTAGTCCGTTTTTAAACATTTTCACAAATGCTGATTTTATGTCTTCGTCGTCCTTCACCCAAACAGGAGGTAGCATTATGTCTCGCGCCTTGGGTTCTGAGCTTAAAACCATTGGAAAACGATATAAGACATATTCCTGTGGTATGCTATCATAGTAGAGGTATTGCACAAGCTCAATCACTGGTATTATGCCAATCAATTTATCATGTTCATCTACAACATACACAGAGCGAGTTTTTGGGTCTTCAACTATCTTCTCCGCGACATTAAGGAGATTCGCATCTTCCCTAATCACACTCGCTTCCTGAGTGATTATGGTTCTTATGTTCTTAACACGGAAGCGCTTCATAGGCAGGTATCCCAATCAAAAAATTTAAATGTTTTTGCCCACTCTTCCTGCCAACATAGCTCACCCATTTTCAACGCACATCTTTTTATATCTTTTTATGATTTCAGTGCCATGCTCAAAAACACAATTGACCTTGATTCAGGAATTCTGAAAGAATACGAGAATAAAGTGGTGCGCAGGGCCAGCGATATGCGAGGATTTTACAGCGACAAGAATGCGCTGGAGACATTAATTGAGAATGGAAATCCTGTCATATACGAAGTTTACGCTGTGCCGTACGAGGGAGAGGGTGAATTGAGTTACGCCGTCACCTTCCTGCATTCAGGCACCGTGGGCGAGGAATTTTACATGACCAAGGGCCACTATCACGAGAAGAGAAATCGTGCCGAGCTTTACATCGGAATACGGGGACATGGAATTCTCCTCATGCAGCGTGGTGATGAGGTGCAGTGGAAGGAGATGAAGAGGGGTGATGTGATTTACGTGCCTCCGCACTGGGCGCACAGGAGCATTAATGTTGGCGACGAGGATTTTGTATTTCTTGCGGTGTATCCGGGTGATGCAGGGCATGACTACGGAAGCATCGCAGAGCGCGGATTTGCAAAGATTGTGGTTCGCAGAGATGGAAAATATGAGGTTGTAGATAATCCACGATACAGGTGATTCCTTGCGCTCAACTCTGAGAAGAATAGATGGCCGTGGCTACAAGGCGTACAGGGATTTGATTGGAAAAAAAGAGAGAGTAAAGAATTACGAGATGGAATTCCTCAGGGTTCAGGGCGATCCTTTTGCGAGTCCGAGCGTCATCTCGGTGCGAGTTCCATTCAAAAAGCCGGAATTCTCAAAGAGCGAGGTTGGAGTTGAGGACTTTCTATATCGCCGTCTTCATTACGGCCTGAAGAGAGAGAGCTACCGCGCGGGGGAGGGAAAGAGCGGGTATCTGGGAGTGCCGGAGCCGCGCAGTATTATGCTGCGAAGAAGCGCCGTGCATCTTGAAGAAGATTTGCGATTTCTTTTCTTCGTGGGGCTTCCTGCAAGGCATCGCAGAATTCTGAGCGCTGAGGCGGAGAGAATCATATACGAGAAGATACCCCGCGCTCTGGATTTCGTGCTGCGCTACGATGAAGATGAGATGAGAAGGCATGTGGAAACTTACGATTTGCAGGAAGAACTTCGCAAAAAGCTCCGCGATTTGGACCTGATTGCCTTCGTGGGAGATGGAAGCATTCTTCCGAGAAAATGCGGCGACTGCGATGCTCCTCTTCCCGGTGCTGTGCCATTTCGCTCTCCAGATTCGCTTAGAATAAGCATAGAAACATCGCTGGGCGAGGTTGTGGGCATGGGAATAAGAAGGGGAATAACTGCAATCTCAGGCACCGCTTTTCATGGAAAAAGCACACTTCTCAACGCCATACGCGATGGAATATACAACCACATTCCCGGAGATGGTAGGGAGAGAGTGGTGAGCGTGAAAAATGCATTCAAAATCCGCGCAGAGGATGGAAGAAGCGTGAGATGCGTGGACATATCCAGCTTCATATACAACCTGCCAAGCAAGAAGGATACAAAATGCTTCTCCACCGACAACGCAAGCGGAGCGACGAGCATGGCCGCCACTGTGCAGGAATCGGTGGAAATTGGAGCGAATCTTCTGCTGGTGGATGAGGACACGAGCGCCACGAACCTGCTATTTTACGATGAGCGCACCTCTCATCTGTTCCGCCATAAAACAGTCAAAACTCTCATTGAGAATGCTAGGGATATGGCCGACAGGGGCATATCTCTGATAATCGTATCCAGCGGCACCCTCCCACTTCTGGAATCTGCGGATACCGTCATTGTCATGGAGGACTACGCGCCCAGAGTGGTGAAAATCCACGGCGAGATGAAATTCGGAGAGTACAGAGAACCGGAGAAGAGGATTCTGGCACGCATGCCTAAAATTGAGAAGATGAAACTTCAGGGCTCATGGCTCACCTCCAAATCATTATCAAGGCCCATCAGAATGGAGAACGATGAGCAGGTGCAGGAGAACGCACAGGCAAATTTCATAGCTCACTTACTCTTAAATTCAAAGATTGAAGGGAAAACTATGAGGGAGATTGCAAAGGGCATTGATGATGATTCTCATTTAATATATCGGACAAAATCTCCGGCGCTGGCTGAGGTTCGTGGAATGGATGTGGTATTCGCGTTGAATCGCATCCCAGAGATTGAAATCAGGAGATGATTTTCTCTATCTCATCTTTCAGCTCTTTGTAAGTTTCCTGAAGCGCCTGAGGTATAACCTTCACATCCGCGAGCACGGGCATGAAATTTGTGTCCCCATTCCATCTTGGAACTATGTGTATGTGCACATGGTCCTCAATTCCAGCTCCTGCCACCCTTCCTAAATTTATGCCTATGTTGAAGCCCTGCGGGTTCATTGCCCTTTTGATTGCACGAATCATGAGAGACACGAGGTGATGAATCTCTATAATTTCCTCATCCTCAAGCTCCTCATACTTTCCCACATGGCGATAGGGAGCCACCATAACATGCCCGGGATTGTATGGGTAGTTGTTCATTATAACAAATGCCTTCTTTCCCCGATGCAGAATCAGGTTCTTCTCATCATCATTCTCTTCTGGCAATGTGCAGAATATGCATCCTTCGCTCTTCTCCATCTTTATGTACTCTATTCTCCACGGCGCAAACATAGGATTCATAGATGGCTAAACATCAAGGTTGCATAATAAATTTATGCA
>CAYRMJ010000105.1:0-3224 GCA_964425415.1 uncultured Thermoplasmata archaeon
CATTGCTCCTCGTATATCTTTCCGTCCTCTATTCTCATCACACGGGTGGCATAGTCCTTCAATCTCATATCATGGGTTGCGATTACCACCGTCTTTCCCTCCTCATTGAGCTTTTTGAACAGCTCTATGATTTTCAACCCGGATTCCGTGTCCAGCTCCCCCGTTGGCTCATCCGCCAGAATTATCGGCGGGTCGTTTGCCATTGCCACCGCTATCGCCACCCTTTGCTGCTCACCTCCGCTCATCTCATCGGGATAATGTTTAGCTCTGTGGCCCATTCCCACCATATCCAGCAGCTTCTCCGCTCTCTCTCTTTTATTCTCGCCTCCCGCAAACTGCATGGGGAGCATGACATTCTCCAAAGCGTTTAGCGTGGGCACAAGATTGAAAAATTGAAACACCATTCCCACCTGATTCCTGCGATATTCTGTAAGTTCTTTGTCGTTGAATAGCGAGATGTTTGCTCCATTCACTATTATTTTCCCTGCGGTGGGTCTGTCTATGCCCCCCAAGAGGTGCAGGAACGTGGTCTTGCCGGAGCCGCTTGGGCCCATGAGCATGACCATATCTCCATCCTCTATCTTCAGAGACACATCCCTAATTGCAATAACCTCTATCTTGCCTCTTCTGTACACCTTTATCAGATTCTCCACCTCTATCATCACATTTCACCTCCCTGCGCACGCAGTATCTCGGCGATCTTCACCCTTGAAAATAGGAACGATATCGCGTATTGCATGAATCCAAAACCGACGAGCATCGCCAATGTGGTAATTCCAAAGTTGTACCCCAAGAAGAAGAATGAAGGTAAATTCGTCATAATCATCATACTTGAAATCCAAACATAGGCCAGAGTGATTCCCACGGATAGCCCGATTATAGTGGATATGATTACAACTGCAAGCCCTTCAATCATCAGAATCTTTCGCACCTGTCCGCGTGTGGCACCTCTAACCCGGTACAGGGATATTTCCCCTCTTCTGTTGAAGTACAGCGAGTACTGTATTATGAATATTGTGGCACTTCCCAAAAGAAGCAGAAAAACCTGTGCGGTGGTGACAGAGTACTTGTAGTAATTCATATCATCGTTTCTTCTCTCGGTGAACTGCACACCCTCATGCATGAGCTCTTTTCTCATTGCATCGTAATTCTTCGCTTTTATTATGAGCATGCTCGCAGAGGAGTAATTCGCCTTTCCATCAAGCATTATCCCATCGCTTCCAATGCCGGGGAATGAGTATGTGATTCCACCAATCACGTAATTTACGACTTTTGAGTGATTCTCAAAGACTGCTATTGAAATCACATCTCCAACTTTCAGAGAGTACTTCTTTGCAGTCTGACTCGTTATCACCGCACTCCCCTTTTTGAATCTTCCATCTTTAAGAAATAGGTCAAGGTGATAGACGCTTCTGGTGTAATTGTTGAAGTCCGCGTAATAAATCTCGGTCATCTCGTTGAACAATGAGCCAGAATCTTCGCGAATCCAGCAGTGTGCACTCTGGTTTTTTGAATTTGCAATTTCCACCAGAGAAGCAGGAGAGGTGTATGAATTGTCTATATCCACATGAAAATCTCCGCCAACGGACATTGTGGCGATAATGTCGTTCATCATCTCCTCGTTGTCGTTCATCACCGAGATGAATGAGGAGTATGTGAGTATGAAGGCGAGAATGAACGCTATGTACGCCACATTCTTTGGATTTCTCTCCACACCCTTTCTGGCAAGCTCCCCAAACACGCCACTAAGCCTCGCCACTCCTCTAACTATTCCCTCATAAATCCTGTGAGTGCCAAGGGTCATGAGCCTTGCCATGGTTAATGGGAGGAGTATGAGTATGAAGGGGTAGAGCATTCCAAAAATTGACATGGCGATCATTACGAGGATTATCATTATGTTGAATCCCCCATTAAACGAAACAGTTCTGGACAGGTAGATGACAAATGCAATGTATCCCCACATAATCACGGATAATGTGAAATCTTTACCGGGTGAGTACTCTATTTTCTTGAATTCCTGCGAGTAGTGGCTTATGAGCGAGATTATTGGCATGTGCTTAATCTTTTTCCATGGTTTGTAAATTGCGAAGAAAAAGAGAATGAAAGAGGATATAATGGCACTCAAAAACGCCCAGAGGTTCAGGTCTAATGTGAAGAATGGCAATTTCAGGTAAAGGAAATTGGAGAGAAGAGCCATTCCCTCGCCGAGCAGGTATCCAATTATCCCTCCTGCCAGTCCGTAAATTGTGGATTCCCACAGTATCATCTTAGACCTCTGAAATTCTGTGGCACCTCGGATTTTGAGTATGCCAAACTCTCTTCTTCTCTCCGTGAGTTCAATCTCAATTGCCACCTTGGAGAGGTATGCTCCCATCACTATTATGGGCAGTGCAATTAGGAGGGAGGAGATGGTGTAAATAAAATCGGGATAATACGAGAAAACGCTCTGAGTTCTCGGGTCATCGCTGTACTTTGATGCTATGGCATATATGTTATTTTCCACAACCCACAATTTTTTCTGTATCTCGTTAAAATCGTTGGAGTTAATCAGGTAATCCGCGTTAACTTTGAAGTAAACTTCCGCATTTCCCACATCTGAGAGTTTTTTTAGAGTTGGTAATGAAGCATAGCCAAATGCCCTGTTTTCAGAGTTGCTGTTATCATATATGCCCACAACCTTCAGGGTTACGTTGTTAACACTCTTCAATACCGAATTCACCGAGATGTTATCATTCTCTGCGAACATGCTGTTCACTATTAACTCGTCATCCCCCCTTGGAAATCTTCCATCAATGAGATGTATGCCCTTTTCGTCGTGCATATCACCTATGCGCATTTCCACTGATTCTGTATTGTTTATAAAAATTGGTGCGAGGACATCTATCTCCGCGAAGACGATTTTAGAATGAGGCACATCTCCAAGGGATTTTATGAATTTCGCATAGTCTTTAACGTGAATGTCAGCAATTAGTGTTATCTCATATTTTTCATTCTGAAGTGTTTCATACAGTTTGTATTTGCTGAAGTTGTTTCCAAGGGTGAACATTGAGAAGATTATCGCAATGGCGAGAATTATACCGATGGTGGTTGTTGCTAGCCTCCTCTTGGATACCACTCTCATAGAGGGTAATAGTAAAGATATTAAAAAGTTTTTAGGACTATTAATGGAGTGTAGAGTACGGTTATTTTTTCGCCTATAAAAATGCATTGGTATCACCTCCCTC
>CAYRMJ010000106.1:0-3174 GCA_964425415.1 uncultured Thermoplasmata archaeon
CCATCTCCCTGCACCAACGGAGCTAAAAGAGCAAGATTTATAAATATTACTAAGAGGACTATACCTCGCATTAATACAGTTATTTCACAAAACTATTTAACATTTTTCTGAACTCTCTATTTCTATCACCCTTAAGATGTGGTACCACGCCAAGGAATTCCCATTTGGAATCCTTCAGGTAATATATTTTGCCGCGCTTAACGGAAAAAGACTTTATCTTCGCTGTTTCAACTCTATTTACCTCCTTCCAATTTTTTCCGTATTTTGTGTATGTTATGAAATCTTTAGAAAAAGCTATCTCAATCATGTACGCTTTTTTGCGACAATTTATGCCCATTCTTCTTTCAAAATTTCCATCAATGCAACCTCTGTATGTGTGAATAACTAAAATGAATGTCGCTATCTCAAAGGCACCATATAGCAATAGCCATAGCACTGAAATTGCAAAGGATAGTATGTGTGTAATGTATAAAACCAGAACCAACACGAATGATACAGCAAAGAGCATTATGAAAAATGCCAAATCATCAATAATACTGTATGAAGGTCCGATAAATGATTGTAAATTCTCATTCACATTTGCATAAAATCCGCATATTATTTCAAAGTTTGCGATGCACCATACAAATTATTTTATTAGTAAAGAACTCTTGTACAACGGGGTATCTGGGCTCCCGGCAGAGGGCGATGAGTCATCGCACTGTGAAGCACGGGCCAGATGATACCCTAATATCCCCCCGACAGGGTCAGGCACCTTGATAAAATGATAGGTGCTGTTAATGTCGGGGGATACTTTATCTTTTAACAAAATCTGCGAGCATTAAAAGCACTGGGAATATCTCAAGGCGCCCAAACCACATCTCCAGTATCAACACTATTTTCTCAATTATCGGCATGGTAGGAGAGGTTATGCCTACGCTCAACCCCACATTTCCCTCCGCGCTGGCTACTTCAAATGCAGAATCAGCGAAAGAGTTACCGTACAGCATTAGAATCATTGCGCCTATTAGAAGGAAAAGAATGTATGTTGTGGCATATATGGACACATCTCTAACCTCCGAAGGCTCAAAAACTTTCTTACCTATTTTGAAAGGAATTATCGCACTTCTCGGCGCGAGGCGAACCTTTATGTACCAGAAGATACCGTAAAAGAGCACAATTACCCTTATCAATTTCAGGGCGGAGGCAGTGGAACCGTAGGCACCTCCGAATACCATGGCTATTGTCAGTATGGTTTTATCATAATCACTTAGCTTAGACAGGTCACCTATGCTGAAACCTGTTCCTGTAAGTGAGGAAACGATATGAAAACTGCTGCTCAAACTCGCATTCCAAAAGCTCATGCCTTCCGTCATCAAGTGAGGGGTCATCATTAAAAAGAAGAATCCCACAATTACAAGCATTGCTTTAACTTCAATTGTGAAGAAATCCCTTACTCTTCCTTTGAACAAGTTTATGTGAGATACGAAGGAAATTCCCCCAAAGGCCATGGCAAATATCATCGCCACAGCCACCGCTGGGGGATAGGCTGCAATACTATTGTTTGTTACCGCAAATCCACCAGTGGCAAGGGCAGTCATGGCTATGTTTATTGAATCAAATAGCGGAGCACCCAGAATGAAAAAGACCAGAGCAAAGAAAAAAGTATAGAACACATAAATCAGCCAAATCTTTCTGACCGTGCCTATTATGGTTGGTTCAGTTTTGTCACTTCTTCCCTCAGCAAAGTAAAGGTTCTGCACTACCCTGCTGGTGCGGTACATCACTGACAGGAACAATGCAATTACACCCACACCGCCAATCCACTCTGTAAGAGAGCGCCAGAGCAGAATGCTTTTTGGTAAAGATTCCACATCTGGAAACATTGTCAATCCCGTGGCTGTGAATCCTGACATGCTTTCAAACCATGCGTCCAGAGGACTTAGATATCCTGATAAAAAGTAGGGTAAGCCGCCAACTAGGGACATCAGCAGCCAACCACCCGCGGCGATTTTAAAGGATTCTCTTAGAGTTAAGCGCTCTGGTGGTTTTTCGTTCATAACTATGGTCCAGATAAATAAAATCCATATGGACGGAAAGAGAAAAGACAATGCAATTATCACGTTTTTATCAACAAACAGCGCATACAAGGAGTCAAGTATCATGAAAGGGGTGATGTATGTGAGGAGCTTCAGGGAGAAGTAAAGCACCCTGTTCATTGTCTCACTTTCCTGTTATGAGCTCTCTGATTTTGTTTTCCACATTCTTTTTGTTTATGATTACAACCTCGTCTCCTTCCTTTATTTTGAGGTCTTCCGTGGGCACTAAGATATTGCCTTCTCTTAAAATAGCTGCTATCATACTACCCCACGGCATGTGCACATCACCCACAACAGTGTTCAGCAGAGGTGAGGTCTTCTCTATCTTTGCGTATATGAGCTCCACATCACCGCTAAACATAAGCACCGCTGAAAATCCTTTTATTCCTGCGTAAATGGCTTTGGCTGCGGCTTCAGTCGTGCTGATTACCACATCCACCCCTAACTTTTCGTAAAGTATTTTGTTGCTTGGATTTGTGGTTCGGGCTATGACTTTGGGAACATTGTAAGTGCTCTTGGCAAGCTGGCAAGCGACAAAGTTGATCTGGTCATGCCCTGTGCAGGCAACGAGAACATCCGCTTTGTGAATTCCTGCATCTTCAAGGTATTTTGTGTCGCCCCCATCTCCCTTTATAACCAAAATATCATAATTTTCAGCCATGTGATTTGCCTTTTCTGGATCTTCTTCAATAAGCGCAATGTCGTGGCCTTCCTCAATGAGCATACTCACAAGATATTCCCCTATTTTCCCGCCACCGATAACTATGATGTACATGGGCGGTTATCAAAATGAGGCATTTAAAGTTTTTCTGCTATAGCACAGCAATCCAAATCAAAAACATATTTATTAAAAAATTAAAAAATGTGCGTTGCAAGGATTAAATATTTATACTTTTGTTTCTAAGTATGTTTGGTGATTGCTGTTGAAAAAGGCGGCCATTATTGCCTTAATATTAGTGACCGCACTTCTGGCAGCTAATTTCACGGTGCCATTGAAGAACGCAAACAGTATGGTGAATAGCAAAGAGAAGATTATAAAAAGCAAAGATTCCGATGGAGATGGTGTGAGCGATGACTACGAGAACAGCACATGGTT
>CAYRMJ010000107.1:0-3070 GCA_964425415.1 uncultured Thermoplasmata archaeon
GTTTGCCTATGGAAACGTAAATAACATAGAATATAAAATCCTCAAATACGAGAAAGGAGTTTGGTCCCCCACGGGGAGAGTTCTTTTTGCATACTCTCATAATCAGATTGAGTTCATGACAAAAAAAATAAACGAAAATGCCAGAATTGTTCTCTATTATCGCGACACCAAGGACCACTACTCGTCGCTCATCACTCTAAAAAATAATTTGATGGTTCTATATCAAGGCGGTGGAATAATTAAGCCTGGAATTATTGCAGAGAGGATAACTATCTGGAATACTAACTCTGGATACATGGCTTTAAAGAGTCTCAATATAAGAAATGCTGGGAATGCCACTGCCAATGTAACTTTTGAATTTGACGATTTCAGAGAGACTTTGCATATATCAAAGATTAACACAACCATTAGATTTCCGAAAAATTTGATGATATGCACTCCTAAAACAGCGACAATAATTTACGAAGGGGGTGGTAAAAAATACAACACTCTAAAGCCCATTATATATCCAGACACACCCTTTTCTGTAGTTGACCTTTCAAATGGCACATATATAGGCGCTATACCAAAAAAGAAGAGTATTGATGGGATATTTGAGGACTGGTATAATTCAAAGTACGACGGACCGGATCAAGTACCATCAAATATTGACGTTAGGAAGTATGGAGATAGTGTTGATAAGAGCATAGAGATCTATCTTTCAGTCTATGGATCTCTTTTTGGTGTGGGTATGCCAAAAGTTGCGCTGGGAGGTGGTGGTAATGGCACAGGGAGCAATCAAACACACAATCCAAAATTGCCTAAAGATACTTTGGAAATTTATGTGGACACAGATAACAACGCAAGAACTGGATATAGGATAGGAAAAATCGGAGCTGAATACAAAGTTATGATATACGGAAATCTTGAACATGTTAGGGGTGTGAATAGCTACGAGTGGAAAAATAACAAATGGTCAAACACAACAGTTTCAGTAAATTATAGAAAAAATACGGACTCAATGGAATTATCGGTTCCACTGAAAGGTAAAGTTTATTACAGATTGGTTAACTACGAAGGAATTTGGGATACACTTAGGACTATGATTAAAGCCCAAGTGGATGGAGTTGCTAACACTCAATACATAGGTACTTACAACTCAACTGAGCTAAAAACTAGATTTGGAGGAGATGTGAACATAACCAACAAAAACAACTGTGGTGATTTAGAAAAATACAATCAAACTGTTCCTGAAGTGGTGAGCAATGGAAGCGCACTATTTGCAGTATTTGATGCAGGCTTTATGGTAAAAGAAACTGGAGGTACAACATATCACGATGTATTTTGCATGGCAGTGAGCTATGATGATGGGAATAAATGGATAACGTATAGACTCATAAATGTATCAGGTAGGTATCCGGTGGTTACCGCAGATGGTCAAGGTAATGTATTTGTATTCTTCTTGAATTTTACCTCTGGATCTTACTTTACTTACTTTGTACATTATCATTCTAATGGTACTAATTCAAATGGCCTTCCGATATGGTGGCGTTTTTCAATGACTGGGTGGACATGGTGGAGCAGTGTAAAAGGTCTATCTGCGGATAGCTATGGTACGTATGTTTATCTTGGATTAGAGTATAACAATTCTCATGATGAAGATATAAAAGCTGTGTATACTCCAAATTCCAATTCGTTTGGACAGTCGTGGGGCGGTCCAGATACCATAGTTCATAGCTCTTACAATGAAATTTTGCCGGATATTGCATTGACTCATGGGTCAACAATGTATGTGTATATCACTTATTCTGTTGAAAAGCCAAGTTCCTATGGCAGCTTTAGTTACTATGAAGTGTGGTACAATTACACTACTGCAGGAAGCACGTCATGGAGTAAAGGGAAAATGTTGACTGCTTCAGATGGCACATACCAACTTGATGATGATTTGTTTTCTCAAGTAGCTTCAAATGACAAGTACGTGTACATAACATGGGAGCATAGATACTATGATACGAAGACTGGAAAATTAAATAACACAGATATATGGTTCTCAAATATTACTGCATCAAATGGAAATCAGCAGATAGTAAAAAGGCTTTCTTCTGGCAACGTGACATGGGAACAGTGGCCAAGTATATGGGTAACAGGAAATAAGATATACATTGCATATCTAAATTCCACTAGTTCTGGAGATTTCGTTTATTACATCCAATCTAATGATGGGGGAAAAACATGGAGTGCCCCACAAAGAATAGATGATTATGGCTATGTTAACGATACCTACCAACCGATTTACATCTACGCCAACTCAACGGAAGTATATGTTATTTGGTCAAGTGATTATCCAGGAAACGCGGATATATTCTTTGATAAGGAGTACGTGCCTGAATTCTCGCCAGCGATATATATGATAATAACCCTTGCTGTAGTGGTAATCGCTGGAATTATGAGAAATAGAAGACAAATCTACTTCTCGTAACTCACACCTTTTAATTTAAGTAATGCGCGATAAATCTGTTCTAAAAGCACAAGATATGCCAGCTCGTGTCTCATTGTTAGTTTTGAAAGAGAAATTTTAACATTATTTTTTATATTTTCTTTTTCAAATCCGGCTGGAGGGCCTATCACAAACACTATCTCTTTTCCATTTCTACTGTATTCTCCAATCATCCTGTAAAACTCTTCGCCGTTAACTTCTCTTCCAGATGGGTCAAGTACCACATACTCCTCTTTTATATATTTTCCCTCTTCAATTTTCAGCCTTGAAATTTTTGAGATACGAGAGATGTAAAAATTAATTATTTCCCTATACTCCCTCTCAACTTTTCCAAAATTTACAATGCGAATACGTGCGGGAATCATTAAAGTGCGAAATATTTAATTAGTTCATAAACTTTCTCCCACAAAAGGTGGTCACAGTGGTTGAGGTGGTTCTCACAACGGATAGAACGATGATGTCCAATCACCACCATAAAGAGTTTTTAGGATTTGGAACAACAGGACCACCGTTAATTCTTCCTGAAAAAATGTGGCTCTGGCTCTTCGCTCCCAAGGTGAAGATAGTTGACCGTGAAGGGAGGCCTCTTGAGGC
>CAYRMJ010000108.1:0-3058 GCA_964425415.1 uncultured Thermoplasmata archaeon
CTTCTTTATATTTCATGTTTTTGTATCTCTATAAGCTTAATTATGCGACAGAGCATGTCGCATGAAATCATTTTTAACCCATGGCGCCATATCCCAAGCAGGTGATAGGGCATGATTGATGAAATAGTTGAGGCTATAAGGAGGGCTGAAACGCAGCTCTCCGAGGACACAGTGAATGCACTGAAAAGAGCATACGAAAAAGAGAGGAATGAGATGGCAAAAACGCAGCTCAAGGCTATAATTGAGAACTTCACCGTGGCGCACAGGGAATCGCTGCCCATGTGTCAGGACACAGGACTGCAGACATTCTTCATTGACATGGGCTACGATTTTCCATACCGCAGCGAGCTGAAAAATGCAATAACAGAAGCGGTGCGCAGAGCAACGAAAGAGGTGCCCCTGCGGCCCAATGCGGTGCATCCGTTCCTGCACAAAAATTCAGGTGACAATACTGGTAGGTTCGTGCCGTACATCCACTGGGAGCTTCGCGAGGGAGATGATGCAGTGATTCACGTGATTCCCAAGGGTGGCGGCAGCGAGAACATGAGCGGCCTTTACATGCTTCCTCCGGGCGTGGGAATAAAGGGTATAAAAAAGAAGGTGATAGAGCACATTTTCAAATCGGGAGGCAAACCGTGCCCGCCCACAATCATAGGCGTGGGCATTGGAGGAGGTGCCGATTTAGCACTTACCCTTGCGAAGAAGGCTGCCATACTGAGGCCAATCGGGCAGAGACACGAGGAGGACTTCGTGGCGAAGCTGGAAGATGAACTCTACGAGATGGCAAACAAGCTGGGCATAGGTCCCATGGGCCTCGGAGGAGACACCACGGTTCTGGACGTGCACGTGGAGTACGCGCATCGCCATCCTGCAACGCTTCCTCTTGGAATAGTGACACAGTGCTGGGCAAACAGGAAGAGAAAGGTCATGATTGATTCATCAGGGCATGTGGAGGTGGTCTGAATGGAGTATCACATCAACACACCGATTGAAGATGCGAGAAAATTCAAAGTGGGCGATGTTCTGTATATAACGGGCGAAGTGGTGCTCGCAAGGGATGAAGCGCACAAGAAGTTGATGGAAGAGGGCGCGCCCATTGATTTGCATGGGGCGGTAATATATCACTGCGGGCCAGTGGTCACGAAGAAGAACGGAGAGTGGAAGGTCATTGCAGCAGGACCGACAACGAGCATAAGGATGGAGATATTTGAAGACGAGTTCATAGAGAAGTTCCACCCCGCCATCATCGTCGGCAAGGGAGGAATGGGTAAGCGAACTCTGAAAGCGTTGAAAGAGCACGGCGCAGTTTACGCCGCATACACGGGCGGATGCGGAGCCTTGGCAGCTGAGAGAATCAAGAGCGTGAAGGAAGTGCACTTCTTGGAAGAGCTGGGCATTCCCGAAGCGGTTTGGGTTTTCCGCGTGGAGGAGTTCGGACCGCTGGTTGTCACGATGGATTCGCATGGAAACAGCATATACGACGAGGTGGATGCAAAAGCTAAAGGAAATTTAGAAAAGTTGTTAAATAAAATAAATTAACTCTATTTTTTTATTTTGAAAACTTTGCGATAATGTAAGATATTTATACATGATTTCAATACTGGGAAATATGAGCCGCAAATACCTAATAAACATATTAACAATAGGCATTGCAGCGGTCACATTGCTCAGTTTCGCAGCGAATGTTTCGGCAATGGATGTAAAATCCACAGAGAATTTCAGTTTCAGAGTTATGACATCTACAGAGTATGTTGAGACATCGGCTATTGCTGTGGGAGATATCAACGGAGATGGAAAAAATGAAATTGTTGTGAGTTACGATGAGTATATGAATGATGCATACGCTAATCTCTCAGCCTATGATGTTGATGGAAACCATGTGAGCAGAATTGCCAACTTAGAAAATTTTTATGTGGGTCCAAAGGAAATGTACGTTGACCCAATAAATGTGTTCATTGAGAGAATCAACGAAACACCGTATTTGTTCATAACCGGAACTTACAATGAAAATAAGGGAGTTTACGTATTCAAATACAACGAGACCAATGAAAGTTTTGATGTGGTGCAATACTTTCAGTACGGCACTGACTGCGCCATTTTGACATATAACAAAACCACATACCTTGCGGTGGCGGGAGATGAGATATACAAGGTAAAAAACGGATCCTTTGTTCCAATTCAAGATTCGGAGATTGTAAAGGGATTCATCAGAACCGGGCATTTTTCAAATGATTCAAACATAGCCGTATTTGATGGAAATTCAGGAGCGGTTACCTTTTACAACTTTTCCAATGAAAGCCTTGAGCTTAAACAATACATTTCTTTAAACATCCCCACTCCAGGATTTGGGAATGACGCACAGGATTATGTGACAGGATTCAATGTTGGGCATATCACCAACTCCACGTATGACGAGCTGGTTTTTGTGACTTATCACAACGGGTACACTGTGGTTGATGATTCAAATGGCACGCCTACGCAAATCGTAACAGGTGTTCTCAATATAGATGGCGACTTCAACGCCATGACATCAGTAACTGCAAAGCTCTACAATTTCTCTACAGATTGTGTGGTCATTGGATTTGACAACGACATCTATGCTCCACTTTACGAAGTTTATCATTATGAAAACGGTACATTAAACGCAGTTTCAGGTCATGGATCTGAGGATGGAAATACCAGAGTCATCACTGCTGGTGACATTGATGGAGATGGCCACGATGAAATAATTCTCGGAAGTGACTTTGATGGATACATAAGAATCTTTTCAGAAACCACACCCACTCCCATTCCTGAGATATCCATGCCTTTTTTAATTGCAGTCATTATTCCAGCGTTTTTCTTATCTCTTAAAAGAAAGCATATTTTTTAAATCTCTGTTCCTTAATTTTTTGAGATGCAAAACCATAATATAGTTCCTTTCAATTCATAAACGAAGGTCACTTCGGCAATTGATAAAGGTGATTGTAATGCTGGACGAGAAGAGGAAAATGGCCATGCAGGGCGGCGGAGAAGAGAGGATAAGAAAGCAGCACGAGAAGGGAAAGCTCACTGCGAG
>CAYRMJ010000109.1:0-2962 GCA_964425415.1 uncultured Thermoplasmata archaeon
AGGGCAAGATTACGAGCCCTAAAAGGTGCTATTACGCACCATCGTAATCACGCGCCAAGGAGGTGATTAAAAATGGTAGTGATAGGAGAAAAATTCCCGGAAGTGGAAGTGAAGACCACGCACGGTGTGATGAAACTGCCAGACGCATTCGCGGGAAAGTGGTTCGTGCTGTTCTCGCACCCGGCGGACTTCACGCCAGTGTGCACCACGGAGTTCTATGCGATGCAGAAGCGCTTGGACAAATTCAAGGAGCTCGGTGTGGAGGTCATAGGACTGAGCGTGGACCAGGTGTTTGCGCACCTGAAGTGGATGGAATGGATAAAGGACAATCTCGGAGTTGAGATAGAGTTTCCCATAATAGCGGATGACCGTGGAGACCTTGCAGAGGCTCTTGGAATGATACCCACTGGCTCAACCGCAACCGCAAGAGCGGTGTTCATGGTGGATCCAAAGGGAATAATAAGAGCCATAGTGTACTATCCCGCGGAAGTAGGAAGAGACTGGGACGAGATACTTCGTGCTGTGAAGGCTCTGCAGACCAGTGATAAGAATGGCGTGGCTCTGCCACACAAGTGGCCTGAGAACGAGCTGATAAAAGACCGCGTTATAGTTCCGCCAGCGTCCACCACCGAGGATATAAAGAAGAGAGATGAAGCAAAGAAGAAGGGCGAGATTGAGTGCTACGACTGGTGGCTCTGCCACAAATCTCTCTGATTTTTTTTATTTATAAAACGTATTTTACTGAGCCACCATCAATTTGAATTGTTGTCCCTGTTATGAACGATGCATCATCACTTGCCAAAAACGCAGCCAATTTTGCAATTTCCTGTGGCTTTCCAAATCTTCCAACCGGCACGGTCTCAATCCATCTGTTTAGTGCTTCTTCATACTCAATACCTTCTCTTTTTGAGATGTTCATGCTTAATTCCTCAATTCTCTCGGTTCGCACCGGTCCTGGGGCAATGTTATTTATCGTTATTCCGTACTTGGCCCACTGCAAAGACAATGTTTTTGCCAGTCCAACTACTGCCAACCTAATGGAATTGGAAAGCACCAAGTTTTCAATGGGCTGCTTTACGCTGTACGACGTTATGTTGATTATTCTACCCCACTTTTGATTTTTCATATAAGGTGCAACTTTTCTAGTCAACCTTACTACACTCATAAGAAGGAGCTGAACGGCGTTCATCCAATCATCATCAGTTAACTCATCAAAGAATCCAGCAGGTGGGCCACCGGAGTTGTTTACCAGTATATGGACGGTTCCAAACGCATCAACAGTTTCGTCAACCACCCTTTCAATGTCATTATAATTTCTCACATCCCCTGATACTGCAATTAGCCTGTTTACTGCATCTCTGTCTTGCAATTTGTTTACTGCTCTAAAAGTAAGCTCTCTCATGGCTTCAAACAGTCTCTCTTCGTTTCTTGCGCATATTGTCACTTTAGCACCGCGCATCAAGAATTCTTCAGCTATTGCTAAACCCATGCCCCTGCTTGAACCGCATACTATGGCAACTTTATCCTTCATTTTTATCCACCTCTTTCAGAAATAATTTAAAATTACTTTCCAGATGCTTTTCTTGAATGAATGAAAGAGCATCGGAGGTATCGTTAATCTCATTTAAATCATGGTGCATATCACTTCCTATGGAAATTGGAACATTGTAGTTTTTAAGCACATCAAAAAAGTCCTCAGCTAAGCGATAATACGGCATGTCCAGCTTAGTGTAATTGTAATTTGTGTTAAGTTCAATGCCGATATTGTCTGCCTGCAGCACTTTCACCAAGGATAGGTAATCTCCACTTCCAAAGTTTTTGCTTATGTCGTTGTGTGCAAGAATTACCGGCTTCTCAAACTTCTTTCTGATGTTTAAAAGCATCCATAGCGGATAACCCTCCCACATCTCATCCTGCACGTATTCAAACAGCAAAAAATCCACATCTTCAAAATTCGGGAGATGCTCAATGTCCGTGCGCGGTGAAAAATCAATCTCAAGCCCGATGTATATGTCTATATCTTTGCTGTACTTCTTTTTTAGAGTTCTCAGGTCCTCTATGTACATCTTAACATATTTTGGGGGTAAAGATGCTGTTTTTTCAGTTAAATAATGATCCGTGATTGCTATCTTATCCATCTTTCTCTTTATAGCTTCCCTCACAATTATTTCAGGAGTGTATGTTCCGTCGCTCCATGTGCTGTGTATGTGAAAGTTCATCACACAAGTAATGAGTGTTGTGATTAAATAATTTATCCCTATCCAAAGATTACGATAATGCGGACCTTTTGATGAATCCAACAAAAATAAAGAATTTGTTTCTGAAAATATGAGGAACCTTACGCTCCTGAGAGCCCAACATACGATGGAAACTTCTTCAGAAGTATAACATCTCCCACTGCTTTTACCCAGCGATATGGCACAGATACTGGAACACCATCCTCAACTAGCAGTGGATTGGAACTTTCAATGTAGAGCCCGTAGATTTTGTGTTCCTCAATATCAATTAGAATGTCAGCTACGGTGCCAAGCAGGTAGCCCTTATCCGTATATACTTCCAGTCCTATGAGTTCTGTTGATTCGGTCATCATTTTTATCCCCGTGGTGAATTGACTATCTATTATTTAAAAGTTACCCGCATTATTTTAGTATGTGGAGTACGGAAATTATTTCGCATAAGGATTAAGAACGAGATAGAACTAAGGAAAGTGGTAAAATTAAGCGACAGGAAGATACGATGGATAGTGAGACATTGTCACATAAAGAAGGATGTGTGCACGAAGGAAGCAGCGCAGATATATGGGGTAAGTGTGAGAAGGATACAGCAGATAGTAAAAGAGTATAGAGACACGGGAGAGATGCCTGTGCTTAAGAAGGAAAGAAGACCTAAAACATACCTGACGGATGGGCAGAAGGAAATAATTGAGAAGGTGTGGAAAGAGACGAAAGTGGGAGCAAGATTG
>CAYRMJ010000110.1:0-2939 GCA_964425415.1 uncultured Thermoplasmata archaeon
CTCAAAGTCAACATCTGCAAAACTTTTTATAGTATCCCAGTCCAAGTCTTTCATAGCTGGTGTCGTTGTAACATAATGTTCTCCCGCTTCTAATTTATAGTATGCAACTTCATTTCCAGCAATTGTTATACTCCCAAGATATGTCGCATTTGTAATGCCTATTCTGTTTCCGAAAACAATTTGAGTATGTCCAAAAGGAATTTCTATTCGCGCTTGTTCCTTGCTGCTCCCACCATTCACATTACTTCCATGCGTAATACCTGCAATAAACACTGCTCCAAGCGTCAGCACTATTGCAATGAGAGCCAGAGCTCTCACTGCGTTTTTCCCATCCCTTCTGACAGATTTCATACATCATTGTTCTATACACATCTATTATTTAAATAAGAGCCACCTTCAACCTGTGAGTTGAATGAATATATAAATGATAAGCCGAAACTTCGGTAAGAAATTTAAAAAATGAATATGTAAATCCGCACTTTTGTATCTGGATCTCGCTTAATGCCCTGAATGTTTAGCTCTGCTCGGGCAATTTTGGTGATGCTTTGCTTCTCTCCAGCCGTCAACTCTCGCCCCAGCCATTCCTCTATCTTCGCATGAATGTCGTACTGCGTGAACTCTCGCCGCTCCCGCGCCAGCTCACGCACAGCTTTCCGCACAGCCGTCTTCGTGATTTTCCTTATTTCGTATGAGCCGTTGTACATATCACCACCATCCCGCTCATGCATCCACCTCCTGCAACTTTCCTGCCTCCAGAAGCTCTTTTGCTATGCGTGGAGGAATGAATAGTGTGTTGAACACTTCGCCCGGATGCAACGTGAATCTGCCAACTTTCACCTCCTCTTTTATCACGTATTCTTTCACTTCAGAAGGCCAAACTCTGAAAAGCTCCACGGGCAAAGCCTCTGGCTTGTAAAAGTCCGTCTCCTCATCCCAATCATCCACCTTTTTCATCTTTCCATCTTCGCAATCTTCTAACAATTTGATGCCAGCATAAACATAATAACGATTGCCCGGAGTGCCAATTCTCATGATAGATACTGGAATGTGCTTTTTCAAATCTTTGGTAAATTTACCTAATGACACAGATGGCAGACCCTGATTTTTGCAATACTTGATGAATATTGAATAAAGTCTATCTTTTTCAATTCTCGCTTCAGGATCCTGCGGATCATCACCTTCATACAGGCAATCCTGCACAAACGCCGCAACAGGACTCTCAGCTCTGTAATACTTTTCAGCAATTTCCTCTTCCGTGTATGGGTACTCAAATGGATTCTCTGGACTGTGCACCAGCGCATAGGCCCCCGCAATGATCCAGTTCAAAATCCCTGATTTCTCAGCTCGCAGTTTCTCTAAAAGATCGGGGTCCGCTGTTTTTCTATCAAATATACGTGGAAAGTTCACAATAAGCCATCTGCGGAAAAATGCAAAAGAATCATCATTTACGCTTGGAAGTTGATTTGCACCAAATATGAATTTAGCCATTATTTTTGCCTGATACGTGGGTTTGAATTTGCGTTCTACTGTGAAAGGAAGCTCATCCGTAATTAATGCTTTGAACAAACCCGTGTTAAAAATCTTCTTCTTCGGCAAATCAGGATATATATTTACCATTTTCCCTTCCAGCTCTGCAAGTTTGAATTTTCCATCTACTATGTCCTGCATGGAGATGGATGATGCATGCTTTCCAAAAATCTCAGTCAGTATGGTTATAAAAGTGCTTTTTCCGTTGTTGCCATTGCCAAGCAGGGCTAAAAACCGCCCATACTTCTTTGTAGGAAGCAAACAATAACCTGCAAATCTCTGAAGTGTGTCCCTGAATTGCGGTGGCACAGATGTGCGGATGAATTCCTCCCACGTGGGCGCTGTTGCGGTGGGATCAAATTCAACAGGTAATCTGCGTATGGGCAAAATATCCAATAAGCGATTGAAATCACGTTCAACATGTATTATTATGTGTTCAGTACCTCTCTGCTCTCTCTCTACCTCAACCTCAAATTCATCTTCATATTCATCTTCTGCAAAGTGATCATGATCCACTGGAGAAATGTGTTGCTTTGCCGTTTCATCTTCATTGTCCAGCATCTCAATGAACTGCCCGAATCCTCGTGTGTATCTGTTGTAATCCTTCCCCAAAAATGCAATTATTCTTCTCAAGTATGAAATTGCTGGCTTTACTATGTAGAAATGATTGAGATCAATGTACACAGCATTTTTGAAGCCAATAATATCACCCCATGCCTCTATCTCTTCACGATCAATGTACGTGCGCAACTGTATGAATTTTAGCACTTCCTCATAAAAATGTGAGGAAACGCTCATCTTCATTGCAGATAATGCCTCTTTTGTGAGTTGCTTGAGCTCTGTCTCCGCAGGCCTGAACTCGTTGTTTTGTATGTAAAATATCTCTCCCGTATCTCTGTAAGTGAAAATGAATGCATAGTTTTTCAACACTTCTAAAAGCTCCTCAGCCATTGTGTCACCAGATGCTGAGAGTACCTTTCCGTAGTTTGTGCCTTCCCAGTTTGAAAATATATTCTTGACCTCACTTTTTGCATCCAAAATCATGTTAGTTCCCTCCTGACTTTTATAAAATTATAATGATGTCCAACATGTCCAAGATGTCTTTCTATTATTATTTTATTTTTGAACTTTGAAAACTTAATAATAATGCCTATGTATGTTGGACATGTTGGACATAGTCTTTCATCTATAAAAATAAAATCGTAAGCAGATCCAGAATATAACGAGGTGCTCACGCACCCCTCACCCCCTGTTCTATCTCTTTGAGTTGCGTATTTAAATATTTCGGCGAAGCTTCTGAAAGGATTTTCTGGAATATCTCTGGGTGTTCTATTTCAATGCATATACGTCTGAGGAGAACGCTCCTGTGCCATCTGTATGAAAGAATCATAACTCTCCCTCCAGAAATGCCA
>CAYRMJ010000111.1:0-2767 GCA_964425415.1 uncultured Thermoplasmata archaeon
AACCAGTTGCCCGTGAACTCCAGCACGTTTGCACAATTTTCCACGTTTTGAATCCCCTCATTTGATCTTTCAACGATCACCATATGGAGGATAAATTAGGTAAATATAAATTTTTCTCCGAAGTTTCCTGAAAGTTTACAAATACAGAATTTATCCAATAGCCCGCACACAACCAAATCCCTGCGCGGTGCGGCGCCCGAAGCCAGACTGAAAGCCAAGCTTTATTAATTCTTTATCCCCATGAATTTCAAACTCCATTTTATACGCCGTCACCGGGCCGGGAGAGTGATATTTCTTAGATTTAAGGTTGTAAATTCTCACATTCACATCTCCTTTTCTCTCCTTTCCAAAGAACTGCATGTATTTCTTTTTCAGATTTCTGTTGAAAATATCATACCAGCGTATATCCGCAGGAGATAGTTCTTTTTTCTCTCCAGCCTCCACATCATCCCGAGGAGTGGATATTACAATTGGTGATATAGTTTTGAATCTCATCCTTCCCTTTATTTCAGGTTCTTTAAGAATTTCCACTTGCTTTACAGGAAATACAGCATTCTGAATATACACAGCACCAAAACTCAGAATTCCCGTGACCAGTGCTTCCATAACATCTTTTCTGTGTGAAGAGAAGATAAGGTATCCCTCGTCTTTGTTGAATATTAGTGTTTTTTTGTTCTCCACATATCCCGGGTTTGAAATTTCAGAGAATGTTACGGGTTTAAAATCCATAGAATCGTGAATTTCACGGGCAAGTTCTTCATCTCCCTCTCTTATTGCGTTGAACATATATGATGAAAGAGGATAATGATAATCCACCGGTACACGTGCCCCCTTCATGTTGCCCATAGTAATTTTACATCGCATAAAAACAAAATTTGAGTTAAGGTATATTAACATTGCCCAAGCGATTTCATTAAATGGTATTAAGAGATATTCCCGAGATGAAGATTGCCATAATCGGTGCAGGAATAGTGGGACTCTCGGTGGCGCGGGAGCTCAGCAGGTACGATGCGGAAATACACATTTTTGAGAGGGAGGAGGATGTGGGGATGGGCACGAGCAAGGCGAACACAGGCATAATTCATGCAGGTTTTGATGATCCTCCAAATTCAGTTAGAGCGCAGTATGCTCGGCGCGGCAATGAAATCTGGCATCGCTGGGTTCAGGAACTGCATATACCCACATCTTGGAAAGGAGAGATAATAGTGGCGAGGGATTATGAAGGTATGAAAAAGATTGAAGAGTTGAAGAGAAGAGGTATTGAAAACGGCGTGCCGGGTTTGGAAATTTGGGACCGAACAAAGCTTTTAAAGATGGAACCCAAACTCAGCAAAGAGGTGCAGGGCGCGCTTTTTGCACCATCTGGCGGAGTAATGGAATCCTTCTTTGCACCAGTGGCTCTTTACGAAAATCTGCGCGATAATGGTGTTTTTTTCCATTTCAATGCGCCCGTGGAGGATCTGATAGAGCGCGGAGATAAAATTGAAATTAGAAGCAGAGTCAATGATAAATTTGATTTGGTGATAAATGCTGCAGGGTTGTATGCAGATCGCATAGCAGAGATGATGGGCTATTCTTTTCGCATATTTCCGAAGAAGGGTGAGTACTTGCTGTTTCCAAAAATCACACTTCAGCTAAACTACATAATATTTCCCACACCGCATAAAGGTACCAAAGGAGTGGTTATTGAGAACACGCCTGCAGGCACTTTGATGATTGGACCTAACGCGCAGGAAATAGGTGATAAGGAGGACAAGTCCACCACTGCCGAAGGCTTGGATTTCGTTTATAATACTGCAAAGAGCCTCGTTCCATCCTTACCTCCGAGAGAAAAGAGCATGAGACAGTTTTCTGGATTAAGGGCTGAAACTGAAGATATGGATTTTATAATCACACTCAGAGACAACTTCTGGAACCTTGCAGGGATGCGCTCACCGGGCCTCACGGCCGCCCCGGCAATTGCAGAGCATGTTGCAGCTGAAGCGAAGAAAAGATACAATTTAAAAAGAAGAGAGGGGTGGGTGGCTAAGAGAGTGCCATACCCTCGCGGAGGAAAACTGGTATGTGATTGCGAGGGTATAACTGAAATGGAGGTAAGAGAGGCTGTGAGGCGAGGTGCAGGTACCGTTGAAGGAGTTAAAAGAAGAACCATGGCTACCATGGGCTCGTGTCAGGGGTCTTTCTGCATTCCTAAAATAATGAGCATCATAGCGGAAGAGCGGAGTTTAGAGTATGAGCAGGTGCTGTTGAAAGATTCTGGGTGGATTGTGAGAAAAATTAAAAAAGGAAAGCATTAAATTCTCCGTGCAATTATTGGCCTCGTGGGTTTCTACGATGAAATTGTAGAGGCGTTTCGCAAAGGAAAGATAAGAAGCAAAGAAGATTTGGAGAGATGGAAGAGCAAAATTGCAAAGAAATACCACATGCCCAACCCTCGCAACTCTGAGCTGATGAGGAATCTGCCGGTGGACATTGTGAAAAAGTACCATGACATTTTTGTGAAAAAGCCATCACGGACGCTCAGTGGCGTGGCAATAGTTGCCATAATGACCTCACCATTTCCCTGTCCGCATGGAAAGTGCATTTACTGCCCCGGAGGTCCTGATAAGGGGACAGCGCAGAGCTATACCGGGCACGAGCCCGCTGCTTTGAGAGCATCACAATATAATTTTGACCCTTATGAGCAAACAAAGGCGCGGATTGAGCAGCTGAACGCCATAGGGCATCCCACGGACAAGATTGACCTCATAATCATGGGCGGCACATT
>CAYRMJ010000112.1:0-2693 GCA_964425415.1 uncultured Thermoplasmata archaeon
GCGGATACATGAAGATAATGAGCGATGATGTGTATGAGGCCTGAAGTGATAATAAACGCGGCAATGAGCGTGGATGGAAAAATCGCACTGGTTGGAGGGAAGAGAATTAAAATCAGCGATGATGCGGATTTCAGAAGAGTGCATGAGATGCGGGCAAGCGTGGACGCAATACTCGTAGGGATTAATACCGTGCTTTTAGATGATCCAAAGCTCACCGTGAAGGAAAAATACGTGAAAGCGGTGAAAAATCCCACTCGTGTAATTCTGGATTCTCGCCTCAGAATTCCGGAGAATGCAAGAGTACTGAACGATGATGCACCCACCATCATTGCAACAACCGTTGAGGCACCGGAGAGAGATATAAAAGCAGAGGTGATTAGGTGCGGGCATGGCAGGGTGGACTTGAAATGCCTCCTGAGAGAGTTGAAAAAGAGGGGCATAAGAAAAATCATGGTGGAGGGGGGGAGCAGAGTTATAGATTCTTTTCTAAAAGCGGGATTGGTTGATGAGTTGTACGTCTTCGTTGGCTCGTTAGTGATAGGCGATGGTGCGCCATCGCTGGTGGGCGGAGAAGGAGCGGAGAGCGAGGATTCCGTGCTTCGGCTGAATTTGAAATCATGTGAGAAACTGGGATACGGAGTGCTTCTGCACTACGGTGTGAAGAATGATTGAGATAATCCGCGATGAAAGGGCCGTGTTCATTCCGGAGATAAGCGCAGTGGTGATTGCGGATATGCACCTTGGATACGAGGAATCCCTTGCACGAGAGGGCATCAAAATACCGAATTCGTTGGAGAGGATGATAAAGCGCATAAGGAAAATACTGCACGAGAAAAATGCGGAAAAACTTATAATTCTGGGAGATGTGAAGCACAGCATAGGGAAGTATCACAGACTCGGGGATTTGGAATCCTTAGATGCGGAAATAATCATTGTGAAAGGAAACCACGATGGAGGAATAGAATCCCTAATCAAAGCGGAGGTATATCCACCCTCCGGGTTCTCAATGGGAGATTACGGATTCATACACGGGCATTCATGGCCGGACGAGGAGGTTATGAGAAAAAAATACGTGCTTATGGGCCACATCCATCCCGAAATCTCGCTGGAGGATTCTCTCGGGAAGAAACACCGATTCCCGTGCTTTCTCGTGGGCTCTCTCACTGAGACAGGTAGGGAGAAATACGGTGCCAATCCCCGCATATTCGTGCTTCCCGCATTCAATCCAATGGTCGGTTCATCCATAGCGGATCCAATTGGCCCGCTGCTGAAAAACAAAATAATGGGAGATTTTGAGGTGTATCTCCTCAACGGAACATATCTGGGCAAATTGGAAGAACTTCAACCCGCAGGTCTGGATGTATGACCACCACGCTCTTGTTTTTTATCTCTTCTCCTTCGCCCTCTGTGGATAGCACCACGCGGCCACTCTCTTTTCTCACAAAAATGGTGTAATAATCCTCCATTTTCTTTGCATAGCGAATCGCGTATATTTTTCCCTCATTGTACAGGACTGAGTTTATTGAGGAGAACTCGTATTTTTCAATTTCGCAAAGAACGTTCCATATTCCTCGGTGCATCATGTGCATGAACAATGCCTCTGAATCGGTATCTCCCGAGGATTCTCCGTGCTCTATTTTTATTATTCCATTGTGCATGAACACCGAATCGTGCCAGATGAACGGATGTGTGTTCTCTATTGCAATTCTCGCTCCCTTGCCTCGCTTTCTGGCGTGCACGAATAAGACTTTTGCCTTTGGAAATCTCTCAATCTCTCTCTCCCATATCGGCACAGTTTCTTTGTGAAGGTACTCCATTTTTTCGTTTTTTATCCATATTCCCCAGCCATCCCCGTGGGGGCTTCTCTTTCCCTCCCTTGCCATATTTGACACTTCGTTCACATAAGGTGCAGGATCAAACTCTTCCCTTCCAACTACCGCTACAAATCTACACATTTTCCATCACTTCCCTCTGCTTCTCCAGCAATTTGGCAATGCCCTTCTTTGCAAGTTTCAGAAGCTCGTGGAGATTCTCCTCGCTTAGGGGCTCTCGCTCAGAGGTGCCTTGAATCTCCACAAAACGCATATCTGAGGTCATGGCAACATTCAGATCCACATCCGCCTGAGAGTCCTCCTCGTATGAAAGGTCTAACATTGGCACTCCGTTGACCATGCCCACACTCACCGCGGCAACCTGATACTTTATTGGATTCTCCTGAATCTTCTCCTCTTTCATCAATCTCTTTATCGCGAGGTACATTGCCAAAAATCCGCCGGTGATGCTCGCAGTCCTCGTGCCCCCGTCCGCCTGCACCACATCGCAATCCACCCATATTGTTCGCTGTCCCAATTTTTTCAAATCCACCGAGGCTCGGAGAGTTCTGCCTATCAATCTCTCAATCTCCTTGCTCCTGCCATTAACGTGCCCGCGGTCCCTGAATATCCTCGTCTCAGATGACCCGGGAAGCATCGCATATTCTGCTGTTAGCCATCCGCTGTTCTCATTTTTCAACCAGTCTGGCACGTTCTCAAGAACCTGCGCGGAGCAGAGAACCACCGTTTCGCCCTGCCTGTAAAGCACCGAACCGTAAGGTTTTTTCTGAAAATGTGGTATTATTTCAACATCTCTTATCTCATCATACTTCCTGTTTCGCATGATTTGCCATGCCCACTGCAATGAAAAACTTTTTCCTT
>CAYRMJ010000113.1:0-2691 GCA_964425415.1 uncultured Thermoplasmata archaeon
GGAGAGCGTCAGACTGAAGATCTGAAGGTCGCCGGTTCGATTCCGGCCCGCGGCATGTTTTTATTATCTGAACAGGCTTACGGCCATTCCAAAGTAGTCAGCCATTCCGTATACCACAAATTCCGGTTTTAGATGCTTTATCTTCATAATGCCATAAAGCATAAGAAGCTGCCAGTAGCTATCTGGAAGTGCGCTATCTATTACTTCCTGAGGCATATCAAGAAGTTTTTCCAGTTTTCCGCTCTTCAGAGATCTAACAACGGTTGAATCATACTCCTCGGCCATTTCGCTGAATCCGTAGGGGCCATCTGGACTGTGGGTATGGGCATGATCAGCGCTTATAATAACCGATATTTTTCTTTTTTCCTCATCGGCAATTTTACCCATTATCTCTCCAAATCTCACAAGAGAATGCCTTGAAATACCCCTTGCGGGAGTTATGAGAACTATATTCCTTCTAGGCAAGAAGTACAGGGGTATAAGGGTGCCCCAGTCAAGGGACATCTTGGAGAGAGGCCCTTCAAGTGCACCGAAATTTATTCCAACCACCGGAATACCCTGTGTGTTTGCAGTCTCGTATATTCTTTTTGCAAGATTTCTATCGTTTTTGAATTTCCTTCTAAATCTTAGTTTCTTGTACCTCCATGAGCCCTCCATGTACTCTGTTAATATGATTCCTATGTGTGTGTCTATTCTTACATTATGGGGTGATACCACAATATATGTCTCTGCATTGCCCACGATGTCTCTTGCCTTAATCATTGCCTCCCTGAGAGCAATCATTGGCTCGCTCTCAGGAACCAATATTTCGTCCCCATGAGGCGCAACAAGTATTGAGTTAATCATAAAAGGATATTCAACGCGAATAGTATAAATATTTATCTCATATTTACCCTGTATGAAACGAAGTACTGCGACGAAAATCTGGCTATTGCTTTTTATAATTACCCTTGCGATAACACTTCTATTCGTTATTATTCCCATTATTATGGCTGTAAATAACGGTATTGAGTATCTAGAAGTATCGGTATTTTGCGCTCTTACAGGGCTACCTGTTACCTCAGTGTTTTTTGCTTTGTGGCGCAAATCCCGAAACTTGGAAATTGAGTTTTATAAGGATGTGGCCACTTTTGTGAAAATGTACAGGAGAATATCTATAAAAGAAGTTGCATCAAACTTAAATCTCTCCGAGAAAGATGCCGAAAGGGCGGTATTAAAGGCTGTGGAGATGGGATATCTTAAAGCATATATTGACCGAAAGACCAATGAAATAGTTACTCCAGAAGGTATAAAATTATCCAAGGAGATTACGGTCCACTGTCCAAACTGTGGGGCACAGATAAGTGGGGTTTATCTTACAGGAGAAATTGTTGAGTGCCCGTACTGTGGAACCAAATTTAAAATTGTAAAGTAATTCTCTGGAAAATTTTAAATTCACCCATACCTTTATCCTCTAGATGAAGTTTTGGAAAATATGCGGAATTGCTGGGCCCCTTATCGCATTTTTTGGCATTGCGGTAGCTGTATGGATAAATAGAGATTGGTGGTCAATAACCGATAACGCTATAAGCGATCTTGGCAGGCTCGGACTTGAATACAATTATGTTCTTAACCTCTCACTGATAATTTCGGGTTTGATTACCCTTTATTCTTCATTTTATGTTGTCCGCAATTTGAAGGATTATATAAGCATGTCTGGAATGATCCTTTTTGTTTTATCCCTGATTGGTCTCACTTTGATAGGAATCTTCCCAGAGGGGACATCTCTACATGGTGTCGTTAGTTACATCTTTTTCTATGGGGGTACCTTTGCAATGCTAATTGGCGGAATTGGCCTGTCCATTCAGAAAATTCGCGTTGGATGGATAATTGTGTCAATAATTATCGTAGAAATTGTACTTGCGGAGATCTCCCTGGGTATTTTTCGAGGTGTTGCTATCCCAGAACTCATCGCTGCTTTGGGGATAGTGTCTTCGTACTATCTTATTCTTATTTCAGTGCCACTAAATGAAAAATCATGAGTTTGCAACGGATCTTTATAAATGAACCCCCTTATCGGGGATTTGTTGCAAAATCGCATTCTTATCCGAGAATAAAAATTCCACAATAACACAGTAATTCAGGGAAAATTTAAAATATAATCTTTCTCTTATGTTGCTTGGTTAAAATTGGACCATGGTGGGATTGAAAGATGATACTCCACAAAGCTTTTTCAATATCAACTACCAGTTAAAATTGGACCATGGTGGGATTGAAAGGCTCACGCACATTGAGATCATTGACGGCTCGGATCCGGTTAAAATTGGACCATGGTGGGATTGAAAGAACGAAGCAGAATTGATGGAGTACAACAAGCGGGATGTTGTTAAAATTGGACCATGGTGGGATTGAAAGATGTCAAATCTGTGCCGTATATCTTCTCTGAATTTGTTGGTTAAAATTGGACCATGGTGGGATTGAAAGTAAAACTACATACTCTCCATCTGATACTATATTAAAACTCTGTTAAAATTGGACCATGGTGGGATTGAAAGCTTTTGTCCGAATAACCCCTTCAATCCATGACTTCCCGTTAAAATTGGACCATGGTGGGATTGAAAGCGGGGGACGTGTGGATACTGGCACACAATTTCAAATGTTAAAATTGGACCATGGTGGGATTGAAAGAACACAAATCCACTGAACATTATC
>CAYRMJ010000114.1:0-2404 GCA_964425415.1 uncultured Thermoplasmata archaeon
CACAAAAAATATATTATCTCTGAATGCAATCTTCTATCGTGGAGATAAGCGTAGTGATTACTGTGAGAAACGAAGAGAGATACATATCATACCTTCTTGACTCTTTAGTTATACAAGAGCAACCATTTGAGATAATAATAGTTGATGCGCACAGCACCGATAAAACGAGAGAGATAGTAAAAAGATACATGGAGCGATACGAGTTCATACATCTTTACGAGAAAGGTGGTTCGCGAGGCGCAGGCAGAAATTACGGTGTGGAAAAAGCCACCTACGATTATGTGGCGTTCACAGATGGGGATGACCTTGTTAATCCATTCTGGCTCAGAGAAATAAGAAAATCATTTTTAGGGGGGGCAGATGTGGTTGCTGGAAAGACCATTTACATAGGTTATGGACCATGGGAGCGGCTTGAGCGTGTGGAGCTATTTTACAAAGGATTTGATGTAACGTACCCCAGCTGCAATTTGGCATACAAAAAGGAGCTTTTTCAGAAAATTGGTGGATTTGACACGTGGTTTGTTACAGCGGAGGATATTGACCTGAACATCCGCGCTGTGGATATGGGTGCGAAATTTGTGCATAATGAGAATGCCATTGTTTATCATAGAACACGAGACTCATTTTATTCATTTGCCAAGCAGGCGTTCTGGAACGGATACGGTAGAAAACAACTAACTTTAAAACATGGCCGGTTGTGGAGCAAGTATAAACCGCAGAACATGCTCAATCCCTCACAGGTGTCATTCTGGGCCGCCGTCAGGCTTGGATTTGCTTTGATGGGATACATGGCATGCAAACTTTATGGTGAGAGAGAATGAAAATTAGCGTTGTTATACCCACTTTGAATGAGGAAGACTCAATCGGTATCGTGTTAGACAAAATTCCGAAAACTGAAAAATATGATTGGGAGATAATAATAGTTGATGGAAACTCAAAGGATAGAACTAGGGAGATTGCAAAAGAGAAAGGTGCAAAGGTAATCGTGGAGAAAAGAAAAGGATACGGCAGGGCATACAAAACAGGATTTGAAAAAGCCACAGGGGACATAATAGTAACTCTTGACGGGGACGATACCTATCCTGCGGAGCGCATAACTGAGTTGGTTGATTATTTAATTGAGAAAAAATTGGACTTTATCTCTGGTGAGCGCTTTTCTCTGATGGAAGAGGGGGCTATGGGTATAACACATAAGGTAGGAAACATGGTTCTCACTATGACCACCCGACTGCTCTTCGGAGTGAAAATAAAAGACTCGCAGAGCGGAATGTGGATTTTCAGAAGAGAAATATTGAAGGACCTAAAACTCACCTCCGACGGAATGCCGTTCAGTGAAGAGATCAAAATAGAGGCATGGAGCAAATTTAAATGCGAGGAAGTGCCTATTGAATACAGAGAAAGAAAAGGTGAGGTTAAACTAAACACATGGGAAGATGGATTGAAAAACTTAATTTTCCTTTTCAAAAAAAGATTAGGGAAAGTATAGGGTTTTATTCACCCTCAATTCTTGGGGCAAGAAGATAAGTAACTTTGCCGCGTCCTTTTGCAATATCAAACACAATTTTGACAGGGTAGTCCTTTCCTACATAGATTGTTATAAACTCCGTGGAATCCATCGCTTTTGCGAGCTTCATTAGGTAATCAACAGGATATGTACTCTTAACCTGCTCGTCGCAGTCAATTTCTTTTACCATGTCCTTTTTCAGATTCAAGCGAGAAACATCTTCATCTCCAACAGCAGACATCTCAAATTCCGTGGGCGATACGATGAATGTTATGCTGTCTGATATGGATTCTGCCGCCTTTATACCGCTCACAAAATCGCTCTTGGAAATCACAACCTTTGCAGGAAGCGCAATGTTTGGAACCTTGGGCACGGAAAGGGCACTCGCATCAATGAGCGGCATACTTCTGGAGAGGTTGCCTATTAAGAAAGTTATTTTTCCACCTTCCTTGGTTATCTCCACCACATCGTTGGAAGAAGTTAATTTCAGAATGTCTTTCACCTTATCAAGATCTATACCCATATCCTCCTCCTCTGCCTCGTACTCAACAAATCCATCGCGGGATACTTCAAGAATTATCATTGCTATGTGAGCCGCATCAACTGCCTTTACTTCCATCTTATCAGGCGTGAACTCAAACTTCGCTTCGCTAACCAATGTTAATAGCAGATTTGTGATTTCTTTGAGGTCCTTCACGTCAATTTTCACTCTCATTTTAATCCCCTGTTGGTATTTCAATTTGTGTTATAAATTTTTCTGTTTATTCTCGCTCATTTTCAATGGCTTATGAAAAATTTTTAAATACTGGTTCTCATTCCTCTAAAAGATGCCGCCGTAGCTTAGTAGGCTGGAGCGGCCGGCTGTTAACCGGCAGGTCCCAGGTTCGAATCCTGGCGGCG
>CAYRMJ010000115.1:0-2356 GCA_964425415.1 uncultured Thermoplasmata archaeon
TTTTTATTTATTTGCCATTTCATTCATATTCATCTACCGCTCTTCGCACACTGTTTATGCGACAGAGCATCTTAGTAAGAAACATTTAAATATCATCGGTAATAGCCACCCTTATGATATCAGGTAAATTCTTGGGCGGTGCAGAAGAAGTTGGCAGCCTCTCGTTTTATGCGTCCATTGGAAAGGTAAATCTCCTCTTTGATTATGGACTCACACCTTCAAAGCCACCATCATATCCACCCCTTCCCCCTCCGATGGATGCTGTGTTTCTCACACACGCACATCTGGACCATAGTGGAATGCTTCCAAAGATTTCCAGCACCTATGATGCAAATATTTACATGACCGAGGTTACCATGGCCGTACTTCCACTCCTTCTAAAAGACACCATTAAAGTTGCCAATATTGAAGGCTTTCCCATACCCTATGTGCATGAAGAAATTGAAAATATGATGGAAAGCATAGTGCCCATTAGATACGGTGAGAGAATAGAACTTGGAGAGCTTGAGGTCATACCCCATAGTGCAGGCCACATTCCGGGTAGCACAATGTATGAAATCAAAGGTGACAAAACAATGCTCTTTACAGGGGACATTCAAACGGTAAATACGCACTTGGTATGGGGCGCAAAACCCGTAAAAACAGACATACTGTTCATGGAGAGCACATACGCAGGAAGAGAGCATCCACCCCGTGATGAAGTGGAAAAGATGTTTAAAGAGAAAATTGAAGAGGTGGTAGATAGAGGTGGAAAGGCTATCATACCCGCGTTTGCAGTTGGGCGCACTCAGGAAATTATGTTGATACTGGAAAAGATGGACCTTGAGATTTGGCTGGACGGAATGGGTAGGTTTGTCAACTCAATATACCTAAAATATCCTGCATATCTGCGCTCTGCTAAAAAGCTGAAAAGAGCCAGAAACAAGATCAACACAGTTAGAAAGAGAAGAGACAGAAAAAAAGCTCTTGAGGGCGATGTTATAATCACCACTGGTGGTATGCTTGAAGGAGGGCCTGTTCTACACTACATAAATTATCTTAAGAACGATACAAAAAGCGCCATATTATTAACTGGCTATCAAGTTGAAGGCACCAACGGACGCCTTCTAATGGATGAGGGCATACTGGACCTCTACGGAATAAAAGAAAAAATAGATGCTGAGATTGCTTTCTTTGACTTCTCTGCACATGCAGGACACTCTGAATTGGTGGATTTTGCTAAAAAATGCGATCCCGACGAGATAGTGTTGATGCACGGAGATAACAGAGAGGCACTTGGAGAATCTCTTAATGAAGAGGGATTCAATGTTCACATTCCAAAGAACAATGAAATTTTTTCTATTTAGCTCTCCTAACAGTGATGGGTATCACTCCCTTTTCAAACTCGTACATTGCAATGTCCAGAGGATCGTATATACTTTCGGGCACATGAATTAAAATAGGTGCTCCCAGAGCAATCTGAAGCGCACGGGCACCGATTATTCTGGCCTTCTCAAATCTTGTGTATTCCATAAAACCACCGGCCAAGATGGGTTAAAAAGAGTGCATATATAAAACTTTCTCAACCTGCGCACCACTGTGACGCTCATATATGAAAAATATGAAACAAAAAATTTAATGAAGTTAAAGCTTTAAAATCGCACTTTTAGCCCCTTATAACCGTTAGAGAATCGCTTTTTTCCAGTCCTTCGTATATCATCTTAACTTCTATTTGATCTTGCTGCACACCACTTGGCAGAGTCACGTTTTGAAGCATTATTATCACAGTTCCGCTGGAGTTTGTGTATCCACTTTCATTGACTCCGCAGCCATTAAGCACCACCTTAACATCCGCTAAAGGATTGTCGTTTTGGTCTTTTACTACAATTTTGATTTTTCCGGACCACACCGCCTCTCCCGTGCTGGTTGTATGCGCCTTTATGACCTTCGTGAGGTTAAATCCACCGTTGGAATTACCCACATATATGACCCAGCTACCAATTTCTCTATCCTCTCCTGAGCCACGTATAACTGTCAACATGTCAAATTTCTTCTCTCCGTGATACTCCATTCTCACTTTTATTTCATCCTGTGCAGAGCCACTTGGCAGAGTCACGTTTTGGAGCTTAAACACTGCAATTCCGCTGGAATTTGTGCGTCCGGATTCCTTTATACCACAGCCATCCAATGTAACATTTACTCCTGATAAAGGTGTATTGTTCTTACCAAACACTTGAATCTTCACATAGCCGCTCCATTGCGCCAATCCGTTATCCAATGGCTTTGCTTTTATGATCTTCGTCAAAGCATAATTCTTCCCATCATCACTTAAATAAATGCTCCAAGAGTGTATCACATGCGTTGTGTTATTGGCACC
>CAYRMJ010000116.1:0-2343 GCA_964425415.1 uncultured Thermoplasmata archaeon
TGGCCAAACGAATTCAAAAACTTTAAAATAAGAGTTGGTATTATGCACGAGAAGGTGATGTTCAATGGCAGAGTTTAAAGTGGTAGTTAACGATCCAAAGACAGGAAAATCGTATCAGAAGGCGATCACTGGAACAAAGGCAAATTCACTCATTGGAAAGAGAATTGGGCAGGAGATAGATGGAGTGTTTGTGGACCTCCCCGGATACAAACTGGTAATAACAGGAGGTACCGACAAAGATGGTTTTCCAATGCGTCCTAACTTGCAGGGTCCTGGAAGAAAGAAGCTCCTGCTGAAGGGTGGCATAGGGTTTCATCCGAAGCGAAAAGGAATGAGAAAGCGCAAAATGATTAGGGGAAACACCGTATCTGCAGACATAGTTCAGATAAATATGAAGGTTGTGCAGTATGGCCCAAAGCCCATTGAAGAGGCCATAAAGGAAGGTGAAGCATGAGCACGATGCCGAGACAACCGGAAGTAAACATCGGCATGGTGGGACATGTTGATCACGGCAAGACTACATTAACCAAAGCTATAACCGGAAAATGGACAGACACGCACAGCGAGGAGATGAGGAGAGGTATAACAATAAAGCTTGGATATGCTGATGCTGCATTTTATCGTTGCAAGGATGTTGATGAGCCGGAGTGTTATGTATCCAATCCCAAAAAATGTCCTGATGGAAGCGAGCTTTTGAGAGTTGTATCCTTTGTTGACGCACCCGGGCATGAGGCTTTGATGGCAACCATGATCAGCGGTGCGGCCATAATGAACGGCGCGCTTTTAGTAATAGCCGCAAATCAGAAGTGTCCACAACCACAAACTGTGGAGCATCTGATGGCTCTGGATATAATAGGTGTGAAAAACATCGTAATAGTGCAAAATAAAGTTGATATTGTGAGCGATGAACGTGCTAAAGAAAGCTATAAAGAAATAAAGGAATTTGTAAAGGGGACGGTGGCGGAAGATGCTCCGATAATACCCGTTAGCGCACACCATGACGCAAATATTGATGTTTTGATTGAGGCTATTGAAAAATTCATACCAACACCCAAACTTGATCCGACTAAACCACCGAGAATGTACATAGCCAGAAGCTTTGATGTCAATAAGCCGGGTACCAAGCCAAAGGATCTTGTGGGTGGTGTAATTGGCGGGTCTTTAATTCAAGGTGAGCTAAAGGTAGGAGATGAGATTGAGATTTTGCCCGGTATATACATTCCCGAGGGAAACAAAGTTAGCTACGAGCCTATACATACTGAGATAGTTTCATTGGTTGCCGGTGGTAAAAAACTTAAAAAAATTAAGCCGGGCGGATTGGTTGGAATAGGCACTAAACTTGACCCTGCTTTAACGAAGAACGATGGTTTGACTGGCAGGCTGGTAGGCAAGCCGGGCACGCTTCCAGATGTGGTTTACAACATAACACTTGATGTGCATCTTCTTGAGAGAGTAATTGGGTCCAGAGAAGAACGAAAAGTTGAAAAAATACGCACAAAAGAGGTTTTAATGCTAAATATCGGCACACAGCCTACAGTGGGTCTGGTCAGGAGCGCAAGAGATAACATTGTGGATATATACTTAAAATATCCAGCCGTGGCTGAGCCGGGCCAGAGAATAGCCATTCACAGAAGAATAAAAAATAAATGGAGACTGATCGGATACGGAATTTTACAATGAACCTTATTCATCAATTTTTCTCTGTTGTACGTTTTTGCTGACCATGTTTTTTATTCCGTAAAATTCAGAGATTAGATCAACAACAATCTGATTGAAATCAGCTTCATAATCTCTAACTGGAACAAAAGCAGAATTGTTTTTCGGAACGGTGATGCCCGCATCTGAAAGTATCTCAAGAGCCTTTTTTCTTTGTTCACCCACCACTTTTTTTCCGTATTTAGGTGCGCCAACCCCTGCCCTGTGCAACTCCCTCATGAATATGGGACGATTGAATATACGGTGCAGAACGTATAAACACAAATCAGCAGCTTCGTCCTCGTTTATAGTTCTTGCCTTCTCTCCTATTACCTGATATATGTCCTTCTTTTTAACTTTCTGGACGCTAAACACCTTGGCTGGCTTTATTTCCCTCTCTTTTAAAATGCCCATATCCTTAAGAGCTACCAAGTACCCTGTGAGATAAAGCCTATGCACCTTTATTCCTCGCTCTACAAGAGTCTTTGAAAGTGCATTAATGGACATCCCCTCTTTTCCAAGGACATCCAATATCTCGTCTTTCAGAGGCTTGTCAATAATATTATTACCCATAATTCCCGCGAGTAATCTTCCACTCTCTATATATAGATTTTGCAATGGCATGTGCAAAAAATATTAAAATTCATA
>CAYRMJ010000117.1:0-2120 GCA_964425415.1 uncultured Thermoplasmata archaeon
AATCAGCAACACAAAGTATTATACTCTATTGCTTTTTTATCCTATTTCATGGTTAAGGAAGAGACCCTTGCTCAGCTGAACATGTTCATGATTTTCATAGTGGCCAATCTCCTTGCACTTGTGCTCATGCCCGCTTACATGATTTATGAAGGCTCTATGGGCGGTGAGGAAAACAATCCGTGGATTGCTGTTTTTTATGTTCTTTACATAATTGGAATCACAGCGGTGATTTTGTTCGTGGCGAAAAAGAACAAAATTGGGTTGCTTAAGGGCATATTCTATTTTGCGGTGGCATGGAGCATGTGGTACGCGCTTTTTCCAATATTTTACTATTTTTCCATACCTGCATCGGACCTCATATCTTTGATTCTTGCAATACTGATAACTGTTCTGGTTATCAAGAATCCAGAGTGGTACATGATGAACATAACCGGAACTTTAATGGCGGTGGGCATTGCTCTAATTGTGGGCATGTCCTTTGGACTTGTACCTATAATTTTATTTTTAGCGCTTCTTGCAATATACGATGCGATATCCGTTTACAAAACCAAACACATGGTTACTCTTGCAGACAATGTTATTGAGCACAACCTTCCTGCTCTCTTTGTTGTGCCCGCAAAATCCGATTACACATATAAAAATGCAGAGGGAATAAAAAAGAAAGTTCAAAAAACCAAAGAACGGGACGCGTATTATATGGGATTTGGTGATGTAATGATACCGGGCATAATGGTTGTTGGCGCAGCGAGAATGTTTGGATTGACAGCTGGAATTTTCACATTGGTTGGTGCTGTGTGCTCCATGACTCTACTCAACATAATGGTGAACAGCGGAAAGCCACAGCCCGGATTGCCGTATCTAAACGCAGGTTCACTTGCAGGCTTGCTGGTGTATTTACTCCTGTTTTGACATTTCTTTGCTGATCTCGTCCATTTTTTGCAGCACCTTGATTAAGTTTCCCTCATCCTTGTAAACTTTAAGTTCTCTAACAAGGCGAATCACAGTTTTTGCATCGGAGCTTCCGGAGTATGTGGAACGCATGACCTCCTCCTTGACCATTTTGAGAAACGGTTCCATTTTAGCTTCTATCTCATCTTTTATGGGCAACAATGCTTCGTTGAGCAGTTTGGCTGCATCTGCATATTTTTTAGCATCTGCCATATCCTTGGATGTATCAACCACCTTCTCCGCTTTGGTTGTGTCTATTCCAAAGTCCTTGGCAATTTTTAGTGCATTTTCCACGGATTCAAGCTTGTCAAGATAACTTTTGAGATCCTTTGAGACCTCTGAGGCTTTTTTTGTCAATTTCTCAAACAACTTGGTGAAGCTTTCCAGATCCCACTCATCAAGATAATCCTTCGCTCTGGTATACATGTCTCTTATCTCTGTGTCAAGGCCCATCATAACCTCGTACTTTTCCAGTTCCTGCTGATAAGCGTCCACTATGCCTTTTACCACAGTGTAATACGCTTCCTGAAGATGTGCATAGCCACTTGGATAATCATCAGATGTTGCGAATTTTTTAGCCTCTTTAATGTTTTCATTTACCGATGCAAGGGGTACATTCAGCTTTTGGGCCAATGGTATAACAAATTTCAGTTTTTTGATTAGTGTCTCAATAAGATTCCTGTAATCAACATCCTCTTCAAACACCGCGTAGCAGTAAGGACAGAATTTTGCATCTTCATAAACCTGATGATGACATACCGGGCACTCGTATAGCTCCTCGGTGGGTATTACCTCTTCCTCCGGCGCCTCTTCCACTTTTTTCTCCTCGCTGAGTATCTCCTGAATTATTTCATCAATATTTTCTTCTGGCATAAACGTCCACCCGTGTTAGCAATGGAAATTACCATTATATAGTTTGCGATTTACAAAACTGATTAGTTGAGTGAAGCAAAAAAATAATTAGAGAAAAATCAGGGTCTCCTTCTCAATAAGATCACTGCGGCGAGGAGAATACCTGCAACCATTTAAGGTAACTATATTTATCCAAACACAAGGGCAGGGTTTAGAATTAAGAAATAAGCATCTCCGATGCGAGTACTTCCCGAATGGGGCAATGCGTGAGTGTTCCAAGCATTACGAAAACATATCAAAAGGGAGGGGTTTTGAAATGG
>CAYRMJ010000118.1:0-2102 GCA_964425415.1 uncultured Thermoplasmata archaeon
TTGTGCATTGCCCATTTCCTTATGCTCTGAACCAGCAGTCTTGAACCCATCTTTGCGAGAGGGGCGAAAATCAAGAACGCTGGATTGCCACGAGTAACCAATCCAAGACCGTGATCCACCTCCCATGCAAGGTGCCTCCATGCGTGGTAAATGTGCAGCACCCTCCCGGGAGTCAGGTTCTCAGATACATCAAAGCCCTCCTCGTTCTTCAGCGCAGCCATGGGCACGAATGCCAGAGGCGTGACGGTGAAATGCGCCTTTGGACCCAACTTTTCAGGGAGTTTTTTCTCCATGGTTACTATCAATCTCGCCGTGTCAATCTCATCCTCGTCCGTTTCCCATGGCAAACCGATTATGCTAGTGTAAGCGGGGAACCAGAAGAATTTGTTGAACACATAGGTGCCGTTAAGCAGAACCCACGGCCACTCATCCGCACTGTACGGTTTCATCTTGTTATTGGCTATTTTTCTTATCAACTCAGGAGATGCCGTTTCAAATCCCACCTGTATTCCCACCCATTTGTGCATTCCAGCGTGATTCAATTCTGCCACTCTTTTTAATATCTTAGGAGCTGCCAGAGCACCAGCAGCGGTGCCATGCGTCGGGTTCGCAAAATCCACCTTTTTTAGAACTTCTTCAAACAGGCCTATCACGGCATCTTCGTTCGGATAAAAGTTCTTTCGGTCTTCAACCATGTAGTTGAATATGTCCTCGCTGTGCAACCACGCGGTTCTCTGCCCCGCCTTCAAATTCACCTCAATCTCCGCCATAATCTTCTCAATGGGATAGTATCTTGCCGTTCTCAAGTTCGGAGCGCAGAAACGGCAGCCGCGCCCGCAGCCGCGCATCACTTCAACCATGCCCTTAAAGGTTGCACCCACTATATTCGGAATCTGCTCCAGCGTGGGCCATGTTTTTATGTGTATGAACTTCTCCGCAGAGCCCGATTCAATGTCGCGAAATACATCTGCGATGACATGCTCGCTCTCGCCAATCATCACGTGATCCACTTCCAGCTCTTCCGTCAGGTTTTCTCGCATCTCCAGTTGCCATGCTCCCGGTCCGCCCACTTCTATCTTGAAATTATAACCTTTTCTTTTCCGGTAATCCCGTATCCTCCTCATTAGAGATGTGAACTTGAATTTGGTGTACGAGGTGAGCTTGCCCCCCTCTGTGAACATCATCGTCACCGGTCCAAGGCCATAGGGGTCCATGGTGTTCACGCCCACTATTGTGGTGTTCTCATCAATGAACTTCTCCACATGCCGTGGATGAGCCACCACGACCTCATCTCTGGAGAAAACATCCCTCAGCAGTGCAGCCTCAACCTTTCTCAATCCGTATGGTGCAAATACGAGTTTTCCGTTATCATGAGGAACCTGCGTGTCCAGAAGATTGTATATTGGCTTTGGCACTCTCTCCACCGGAGCGCAGCCCAGAAAATCAAGGAGGGGAATGTGCCTGTATGTGCTGGTGAGCGTTTCATCGGCAGTTAGTACAATTCTCATTCCATCACCTCCCGTTGCTCTTTCAAAACGTCCATAATCTTAATAAGCAGTTTTTCAGCTTCGTCCAGTTTTTTCTTGAAATTATCCATTAACTCTCGTTCCTCCTTTTCCAGTTTGCTCACTTTGGATAGCGCTTTCCTTATGTTCGGAATCTCATGTTTCTGAATTTCGCTTATCAAATAGTAAACTGTGCACAGCATATTGCATCTCGGACGGTAGTAGAATTTCTTCCCTCTCTTTGTCCTGCTCACCAGATACGCGCGCATTAACCTATGAAGGGCCATGGTAGTTGCTGATATGCTGTAATTCACAATTCCCCTAATCTCATCCGCTGCCATCTCCCTGTCGTAGAATATGAGTATTGCAAGTATGTTTGCATCCACATCCCTCAATCCGAATTTGATGAATATTTGCGATATGCTTCTGAACACCGGAGCAATATTTTTATTTTTCACAAAATTGTGAATGTTTTGAATTATTTAAAGATTATGAGTTGAAAATCAACTTTTACTTATCTAAAAATTACTTCGCCGATTCTTCATAACTCCTCTCACTTCTCAAATTTCACATATTCCATAAGTTTTCTAAATCACA
>CAYRMJ010000119.1:0-2044 GCA_964425415.1 uncultured Thermoplasmata archaeon
GCAAAATTTGCCCTTGATGAAACCAAAAAAATTGAGCTGAAACACAAAAAAATTTTAATTCTTCTCTCCCTCGGAATAAAGGATGGTCAAATATCCAGATTTCTGCTTGACTTAACTCCTGAAAGTTACGAATCTGCTATACAGGAGCTCAAATTGGCAGGATTAATAAGTGAGAACAAAGAGCTGACCGCTGAAGGGCGCAAAACTGTTTTTGAACTGAAGAAAAGAATTTAAATACCGCCCCCATATTTGTGCTCTAATGATGCTGGAAATTGACGGCTGGAAAGTAAATATGAAGTTTGCGGCGGCTCATTTCATACCGTCTCATCACAAATGCTCAAGATTGCACGGGCACGATTATGCTCTTAGGATTCGTGTATTTGGAGAGCCAACGGAAGGCATACTATACGACTTTGTGGAACTGAAAAAGGAGGCAAGAAAAATATGTGATGCACTGGATCATCATCTACTTGTTCCTCGTAACAGCGATGCAATGGAAGTGATAAGAGAGCAGGAAAAAGTGAAAATAAAATTTGGAGATAAAGAGTACACCGTGCCCGAAGAGGATGTAGTATACATTGATGTAAGCTTGCCTTCTGCCGAAGAGCTTGCATCTTATTTTGCACGCAGATTGAGAGAGAGTATTAAATTCCCTGAAAATGTTAAGGGTCTGGAAGTTTGCATTGATGAAGGCCCGGGCCAAGGTGCATGTGAATATATTGAGTTGGGTGATGTTTGATGAAAGCGGTTGTATTACTATCTGGTGGCTTGGATTCCTCAACAACACTTGCCATTGCAGTGGAGGATTGTGATGAAGTTCACGCGCTATCTTTTGACTATGGACAGCGCCATTCCCGAGAATTAGATAGTGCCATTGCAATTGCAAAGCATTACGGTGTGCCGCACAAAATACTGAAAATAGATTTGAGAAGTATCGGAGGCAGTGCATTAACGGACAACATAGATGTTCCAGAGAGAAGTTTAGAAGAAATTGAAGAGGGTATACCGATAACATATGTTCCTGCAAGAAATACGATTCTACTATCCTATGCTTTGTCCTATGCAGAAGTCATAGATGCTGATTGCATATACATAGGGGTAAATGCTTTGGACTATTCGGGGTACCCGGATTGCAGGCCGGAGTACATAGAAGCATTTGAGAAAGTTGCTAATTTGGGCACTAAAAGGGGTGTAGAAGGAAAGAAAATAAAGATAGTTGCTCCGTTGATGCATCTAACCAAGGCAGAGATAATTAAGAGAGGTATGGAGCTTGGTGTGCCCTATGAACTAACTTGGTCCTGTTACAGGGGTGGCGAGCGTGCCTGCGGACGCTGTGATTCTTGTCTCTTGCGCCTGAAAGGGTTTATGGAAGCTGGATATGAAGATCCTCTGGATTATGAAACATACCCTGCTTTTTACAGAGAGTACCTACAAAGAAGGAAACTTAAATAAGTGAGAGTCATGCGGACCCGTGGAGAACGAAGACTTGGTTCAGGAACTGCTCAGGAAAGGGTATATAAAAAGAGATAACATACTTAATGCGTTTCGTACAGTGGACCGTGCAAACTTTGTTCCTGATAAATACAAAGAAATGGCATATTACGACGAGCCAATACCAATTGGATATAAGCAAACCACCAGTGCTCCTAGTATGATTGCAGTGATGCTTCATCTTTTAGAACCAAACGAAAATTCAAAAGTCCTGGAGATTGGCACGGGGTGCGGGTACAATGCATGTCTCTTAGGTGCGTTGGGAAAAGAAGTAATCACCATTGAGAGAATACCCGAACTGAAAAATTTTGCCATGGAAAATATGAAACATTGCCCATACAGAGATAAAATAAAGATAATTTTAGGAGATGGTTCCAATGGGTATCAAAACAATGCACCTTATGATAGAATTTTAGTTACATGCGGTGCACCTGATATTCCTCAACCTCTTTTGGGACAGTTAAAAGAGGGGGGAATCATGGTCATACCCGTTGGTGGCACATTTTTTCAGGAACTTTACGTGGTGGAAAAGAAGGAGAAATACATTAAAAAG
>CAYRMJ010000120.1:0-1871 GCA_964425415.1 uncultured Thermoplasmata archaeon
GCTCACCTGCCGCTATGGAGCGCCAGCGGAATAGCGGTCAGGTGGAGCACCTTGTTGTGCACCTTTTGACTATATTATCGAGTCTTCAGCCCTTGGAGAGAACTCAATATGCAATTTTTCCTTGAGAAATTGTTTGAGAACGAATACTTCAATTTTATGTGCTTTCCTAGGATTATCCAGATAGTAATGGGTATAGTCATTTTCGCCATCAGGAGACAAAATTTGCATCTTTCTCTCCTCTTTATTTATATCAGCAAGTATGTCATCGTGTTTTATCGATGTATCCCAGCATACGATACTGTGCAGATTTTCAAATGAATGATTGAATCCTTTTTGGAGAATTCGTTTGAACTCAACATAATATAGTTTTGCGCTAGAAATAGGTGTAGTTTTGTCCCCTTTTGCAATAACATCTATGCCATCATGAGTATCATAGTCAACAACTTGAAATGGAAATAAATCTGGCTCGACAGTTGAGAGTATTAAAAACATAGAAAATACACCACTCTCTCTCTCAGGCTCAACTAATACAATGTCTTTATACGTTGCTATGTTTGCTCTATTTATTTTTCTTATTCTCCACTCAAAATTTTTCTTTTCTCGTTCGGCTGTTTGATATGCGCTTGCCTCATCCTCAAGCCACTCCATAGCGGCCCATTCGTCACTTTGTGTAATTTCGTTATAAATCCTTTTAGCTTCTTCTTGTATATCATGGAGTATTTCAGAAGGCGTATTCTCCACTGATCCTCTATTTGCCGTGAGCCTTAAAGATTGACAATTGAAGAAGGCATGAAATTTTGTGTATTCATAACCTTTATATGTAATCCACTCGTTTTTTCTTTGGATGGGTATGAAATCTTTAGTGAGCCACAGCCCATACCTCTCTTGGATTGTGTATGCCCCTCTTGGAGCGCTGTACCCACTTCTTCTAAGCATTGGATTATATGAATATTTAACTCGGTTCCCCTCTATACAAAAAACCGCATCATACGTTATTTCAGGAAAATTCCTTAAAACGCCAGTTTTGACAAACATCTTAGAATAAAAGTTAGGAGCCTTAGTCATGTATTCTTCGAATAATTTATTAATATCTTTGCTATCTTCTGGGAAATAGTGCCCCCACTCGATTGCTTCATAATCATCTCTACCCAGACCTTGCAGGTACAATATAGTGTCATACTTGTCAGGTTGAATTGCTTTTTCTACTGATCCATGTTTTGTAAACCAAATAATATAGTCTTTCAGTATTTCGTGCGTAAACCTATCTCTTCTATTGTTGTTATATCCATCAATTACAATTATCGTTCCAGAGGTATTTGTTTCTGAGTCTTTTTCATCCACCTGCACAACAGGTATTTTTCGGTCGTATAAGTTACGGAACGGATCATTCATTACTGCATGGAACTCTGTTCCATCTTTCCATGTGGTTACTTCTATCTTCCTGCTATTAAAGAATACTTTTGTTCCGTGCCCTTTCTCGCCAATAGCATTATCATCAGTACGCCTTAATGAGTTGCCAAGATCAAAGAATGACTGTAGTCCCTCACGATTCATCCCACTTCCATTATCTTCGATGGTAATACGAAGAATAGATTCGCCATAATATGAATCGACTTGGAACTTGATCTTTATTTCTTTTGCATCTGCATCATAAGCGTTGCTAATAGCTTCCCTTACCAAATCTAACGGATTTGAGAAGTCATTAGCAATTTCGATAAATTCCTGAGTTTCGTCAACCTTGGGTGTTATCGTAAATTTAGGCATTCCTCACCTCTTTACCTCTTTTTATTTATGCACAACTTGCCATTCTACCGAGTCTCCATCACTCCGGCAAACGGTTCTTGTCAACTATCTAATATATTAGTCTGCAA
>CAYRMJ010000121.1:0-1853 GCA_964425415.1 uncultured Thermoplasmata archaeon
ATGAAAACTACTTATTATATTGTTGATTGTTGATGAATTAATCGCAGATGCCATTACAATGGCAATTTTCACATATTTTTCTTATTACCTAATCATAAAGAGAGGTTTTGGAATCTTTTCATTAGTTGTACTTCTTATGTCCGGGAGCATGATACTGATTGCCCTCTCAGATATTGTTTCAAATATTTACATTCAAAACACCATGATTGAATGCTGGGCAGGGCGCTTCACCGCGGTGGGTGCGCTTCTCTCTGGTTTGGGGCTAATCACCTCACTAAGCATGTTTCCAAGAAAGAACATTCTTTACAAGGCCATTCCATCGCTATATGTTATCTCATCACTATTCATTTTTTACCTGTTTTCCACAAACCATTTTTTATACTGTGATCCCCTAAGTGGAGGAAACAGAGGCACTCTATGGGCCCTGTACTCTCTCTGGGTTTTTGATATTTTGTTTCTATCCGCATTTGTATCCACACTGATGATTTTTAAAACCAAAATAAAGGTTGAAAAACTGCAATTCTCATACATGGCTGCAGGTTCGGTTATTCTTTTGATTTACATGGCAGTTGCTCAGATTCTGCCGCTGTATTACGAAGACATGGAATACTTCACCGTAGTTCATATTCTACCCATCACAGCACTCCTGTACTCTGTTGCTCTCGTGCGCTACGGAATGTTCATAACTGTTGCCCAAAAAGAGAGAAGAGAGGATTTAAATTGTGAAGTTGAATTGGTTCATTCAGAGTTGAACGCAATATGGAACACGCATACAGCATATCGTGCTTTTCGCATTCTGATATCCAAAGAACCGGGATTGATTGTGACTGTTCATCCTCCAAAAATTTTAAAGAGTAGATACGTGATTGAGAGAACCCCTATTCTATGGCTAACTTATTATCCAGATAGCTATGAAAATGCGGTTATTCCCGACAGATTGCAGTTTGAAGTTATGTACTCCATAATTCATTTCATAGATAACGGGGGTCGCGCTCTGCTTATTGACGGTGCAGAGTACTTGATTGAAAACTTTGGAAGAAGAGCATTCATTGAACTGTTAAATGATATTCGCCTCGTTAATCCAAATGTTACCGTGGTTGTTGCAACTGGCACAGATAAACTGCTGAAAGGATTTGCTGATAATGTGGCGGGAAAAAATTGCAAAATAGAGAACCCCAAGGTAATTATGGTGAAAGGTCCCACCGAGATCAATGAGGAGGTTATTGCAGTGTTCAGAGGTGAGAGAGGCAATGCATTTGAAAACTCCAATAAAAATTGGGAAAGCATAGTCATAGACTCAAATTACAACGCGGACCAGTTTATTTTTAACGGAATAAAGAAAATTGAAAACTCTAAGAAAAAAAGTGTGTATGTGGATTGCTTGGATTATCTAATATCCATTGCTGGTGAGAGAAGAGTTATGAATTTTCTCAAAGACCTGATTGACCTCACATTGCAGAGAGGTGGTATGGTTTATCTGCGCTACACACCTCAAGCTATAGAATCCCCGCTCATATCTTCATTCATTGAGAGTTACGGATAAGCTCTATTCTCTCCTTTGCAATCTCGTACGCTTTCTTACCGCTGAGCAGCATTCCTCCAAATGTGGGCCCCATTCTCGGTGCTCCGCTAACTGCGTTGGCCGCCATGCCGCAAACAATCAATCCGGGATAAACCTCGCGGGTGTTGCGAACCGTTGCCATGTCTCCCTCTTCCACATGCATGGGTCCTTCACCCATGATCACAATTTCTCTGTTTCTGCGAGATAGATGATGCACAACTTCCGCAGGATGCCCCGTGGCATCTACAACCACCTTTGCGCTCACCATAAGGGGATCCACCATTAATCCAGC
>CAYRMJ010000122.1:0-1842 GCA_964425415.1 uncultured Thermoplasmata archaeon
CACCTATACCTTCCAATTCGCTATCCCGTATTTAAATGTTGCGGGGTAGGTACCAGTTATTTATGCACATTTGACAGTATACATTGCTTTGAAGAAGCAACGAATAAGGTATGAAACTTCAATAGCGCATTTGTTGATTTAAAGAGCAAAGCGCACATCTTTAAACAGCCTTATATTTTTGATTTGGTCTGCGAATTTGTAATGAACTTTCATCTTGCCTTTATTACCGTTAACATCAATGCTACCTATTACATCCTCAGATATTCCTACGCTCTCAGCTTCCCTTACTATTTCCCACTCTCCGGCGGATTTTGACATGGTAAAGTGAACGTTTATCATGCCATACATATCTGCAAATCTACGATAATCCCTTCTTTCAGCGATTCCGTCTTTGCTTATCTCCACTCTTTTAATTGATGTGCCTGTGTATTCTTCTATTCTTGTGAAAAATTCATGATCATTAGAGGTGACGAATGTTATTGCTTTTCCCTCTGAATTCATTCTGCCCGTTCTTCCGATTCTATGTACATAATCTTTGGGAAATCTTGGAACATCGTAATTAATCACATGTGTTATGCCTTTTACATCAATACCCCGAGAAGCTACATCAGTGGCCACTAAAATTTTTATTTTTCCGGTTTTGTATTCCTCCATAACCTTGGTTCTGGATGTTTGTCTCATATCTCCGTGTATTTCCCGAGCAGGAAATTTTCTCACTCTCAATTTTTTTGATAGATACTGAACCTCTGATTTTGTATTGCAAAAAATCAGGTATTTTCCTTCTTCGCTTTTTAGCAAATATGTGAGTTTCTCAAATTTCTCATTGTGCTCCATTTCCACATAATACTGTTTGATTTTTTCAGGGGCGATTTTATCTTCAGAGAGTATGATCTTTGAAGGTTTTTTCATGTATCTGCTAGCCAATCGCATAACTTCCTGAGGCATTGTAGCAGAGAAAAGATATGTTTTTCTGTTTATGTTTGCCCGAGATATTATCCATCTGATGTCTTCAATGAAGCCCATGTCCAACATGCGGTCTGCCTCGTCAAGAACTAAAACCTTTATGTTGTGTATATCCAAATGGCCTCTCCTCATAAGGTCCATCACACGGCCCGGTGTGCCCACAATAATGGAAGCAGGCAAATTTGAAACTTGGCGATCAATACTAACTCCCCCATATATGGCAACAGTTTTGACATTGTGGTATTTTGCAATTACTCTTGCCTCTTTTTCAACCTGTTGGGCCAGTTCTCGTGTGGGAACGAGAATGAGTGCTTCATTTCCTTGTCCTTTAATAGTTTCAAATACGGGTATTAGAAAGGCCAAAGTCTTACCGGATCCAGTTTTAGATTGCACAATAACATCTCCTCTAAGGGCAGGAACTATTGACTTCTCCTGCACTTCTGTAGCCTTCACAAAACCTCGGTTATGCAGTGCCTTTTTTGTTTTTGTATCTATGTCCATATCTTTGAAATACATTATATCACTTCCTAAATAATGTGAGCAGCTGAAAAGCAGTGTTTCTCACCTGCCCCTTGAGATGCCATATTGCTTTTGGTATTTAAATTGTTCGTAATTTAGATTATACATCAACTGAACGCACAAAAAATTAAATATGTACCCTGTTTATTTTTGCACGGGCCAAGAGCCAGAGGGTGGCCACGGGAAGAGGGCACCGCAGGTGCCCCACCATATCGCTCCTCACAATGGGGAGGGGTTTGGAAAGGGGAACCTCAGGTGCCCCTTCCTGAGGAAAGTCCCCCCTCCATCGGGCGAGCCGGCCCCGCGCAAGCGGGGGTCCCGAGAGGGACGGCAACGGAGCAGAAACGACACAGCCCGCGG
>CAYRMJ010000123.1:0-1691 GCA_964425415.1 uncultured Thermoplasmata archaeon
TCCATAATTCATTTATTATGTTTCATTTTTTCCTTCAATTATGCGACAAGGCAATTTTAGGCGAAAGGTTTATATACGTCGGATACATATCATACAATTGTCAGACAAATGTTTGATGGAGTGATGAAATATGAAAAATTGGGAGAGAAGAGAAGAGGAAATAACGCAGATACTCAACGAGATTGATGCTCTCATTGAAGAGATAGACATTCTGCTGGGTGATGAGCCGATCTCACTGGAGAGCTCTGCCGTCGCAGTGGAAGCATAAATCACGCTGACACACCTTCACCCTTTTTCTATTTTCTGTTTTACTTTTTCTGCATATTTCAAAATTGCATCTGGATTCTTATTGGTCAAAAAAGATATCTCTTGTCTGTCAAGATGCAGTATGTATGTGTACAATGCCCTTAACTCAGAATTTAAATCATAAATCACACTGAAATGAGGAAGTATGTCCTCTCTTGCTTTTCCGGGAGAGGTGTGGTATATGCAACCAACCTTAGCGCTCACGCTGTTTCTTATATTTCTCCTCTCTTTGCTTTTGCTCATGTTTCTTAGCCAAGAGGGAAAATTGTATTTTCTTGGATGCACATTATATTTTTTATCCTTTGCGATGCTCACAGCTGCAATTAGGTCATTTGCATAGCTCCAGAGGGCATAATGCTGCCTTCTCATCACACGGCCCAGATAAACATCCGCCTTGGACAGATATTCATATCCACGAACCAAATCTTCAAGCTTTGTGTATTCATAAGGTAGATTCTCCTCAATCCACAAACTGATAAAATCAGGTGTTTCATCAACTTCTCGTAAAATATTAATGGCATGATTGAATTTTAGCGAGTGCAAGGTTACAAATGTGGCTTTGTAAATTTCGCTTCTCGCATCTCTGTATCCAATGCCTTTTAAATCTTCCACCTTTAGTGAGTGCCTACCCTGCGCGAGGGCTTGAAGGTCGTTAATAGCTGCTCTTAAATCACCATCATTTTTCATAGCAATATCTTCAAGTGCCGATTTTTCGCAATTGATACCCTCAGCCTTGCATATCTTTGATAGAATCTTTACAATCTGTGGTTTGATAAGTGAGCGAAACTTAACAACGTCGCAGAGAGTCCTGAGCTTCATACCCCAAGTGCCGCTCACTATGGAATAATAATCGTTTACAATTAATATTATTGGCTGCTTTGAAACTTTTATGGTTTCCACTATTGCCTTCTTTCCGCCTCTATCATCTTTTCCCTCATATAAATTGTCTGCTTCATCAAATATTATCAACTTTCTGCCACCGCGCTTGGTGGATATGAACTCACCATCATCGGTAAATGTCTCATTCATTGCGCCTACCATGGCTATTCTCTTTATGCTCTCTTCATTTCTCACATCTGACGCGTTAAGCTCAATGTAGCCCCAATGCATATCATTCGCGAGAGCTTTAGCAGCTGAGGTTTTTCCACATCCCGGATTGCCAACCAAAATCAGGGGCTTTCTTTTTTTGCCCCTATCCCAGTCCATCGCCCACTCCTTCATAAATGCTATGGCCTGATTGTTGCCCACCACTTCCTTAAGACTCTTTGGCCTGTACTTTTCCACCCACGGAATATCCATGCGAGAGCCATGATTTCTCAGATATTTAACATTTTCAATTGGGAGTGCTCTGTCGCATAAATAGTGTGTGAAGAGCGGTAGATGAA
>CAYRMJ010000124.1:0-1685 GCA_964425415.1 uncultured Thermoplasmata archaeon
AACGTGAAAAAAGGGTTCAAGAGAATATTGAACATTGAGAGCGAATCAGAGATTAGAAAGTTCGTTGAAAACTTAGGTAAATGGAGAGGACTTGCCATGTACTTAATTGCTCAGGAACTAAACTCTCAGAACCCATCCAGCTCATAAATCATCTTTCCATCCATATAAATTCTCACCGTTCCTTCGGAGGATATTGCAAAACTCACAGCTCTGGTGAGCTTGCTGATGGACATTGCTGCTAGATGACGCCCCCCAAGTCCATGCGCGCTCCACTCATCAACAAACAATGTTTTCACATAAACGCCACATGCCATCGCGTAACCTCTGTTGTCAAACAGCATAGCACCATCCATTGTTGCATATTCTCTAAGAGAATCAATATTGCTCTCATCCAGAATGTACCGTGATTCAGGAGGTATGGAACGCATGGGATTGCTTATTCTCTGTATTACGTACTTCTGCACATTTCTCAAATCACCCACAATGAATATGGCGCCCACCGGATGACCCTCTCGGCCCTTCATCACCACGCTCATTGAAAGGCGAAGGAGCATCTCCACAAGCTCTCCGCTTAATCTATTTCTGAGCAAACTCACAATGGTTGGATATCTAAGAGAGCTGAGATTTATCTCAATCTGATATCTCTCTCCCAGCTTCTCAAATACAAACAATACTCTCTCATCTCTTTGCACCATTCCAGAGTTGAGAAGATACATCAAAATATCGCGCACCACTTTAAGGCTTTCAATGTCAGGATACTTTGTGAATTCAGAATATAGAACTTCCACATTTTTCATGCTTAAAACTCTGCCAGATGGCTTTTTATGCATCGGGTATATCAAAATAATGTTTTGTCCGATAAATTCATCCAGCACACTTTCAGGGTCGTCACCTGCAATTATGACCTTGTCAAATTCCACAATTCAAAGATGATAAACCCATATTTAAAGATTTAAAGAAAATACTCATTTTCCTCCTATTTCCGTCAATTTTTTTTCCAGCCTTCTGTTCATTGTGGCGATTGTTATCTCCCCACGTGTTTTCTCCACTAAAGCACGAGCAAGATCCTGTTTTTGCTTGATGGGCACAAGTCCTGAGGGATAATTAAACCTAAGTAGCATCTCATATATTTCCTCCATTATTTTCAGATACTCTTCCGCACGCTCAAAGTTCTCTTCACGAAGATTTTCCAGAACCTCTCTCCTCAGTTCGCCTACCAAATCTCCACAGCCCATTAAATACGCAGTTGCATTAACATTTAAATCTTTGTGAGTGGGCCAATCTCTGTTGTGCATAACCGAGTAAAAAAGCATTGCCTCCACATACTCCTGCATGGCGTTCTGCACAAAGCCTGCATAGTATATATCAGGATACTCCTTTAAAAGCAAACTGCGAAGATGCCAAACTTCATCTTTAACTTTCTTGATTTCCTCTGAGCAATTCTCACCACGATGCATCTTCATAATGGCTCTTGAGGAAAGCCGAACTATCTCTCTTGAAGATTTTATGGCTATTTCTCTTACAGAATCTTTGTCATCCAGCTCCTCTTCAATTGTGTTACCCACCTCTTGTAGGTCCATACTTTGGTCATGTTTGGCGCCAATAAATACTTTTTTTGTAGTTATAATTTGAATAAATGCTGGAGTGAAAAATTCAGAATAACAAGTTATTGGCCAAACGAATTC